>CABYIO010000013.1 GCA_902519075.1 uncultured Bacteroidota bacterium
AATGAACTTGAATTTATTGAATACGCAGAAAAAGAACCGATCTACACAACTACATTTATACCTGATGACACTTATCACAACGGCACAAATAAATGGTATCATACGTTAGTAAATTCTGAGCAAGCTTGGGATATTTCTACCGGAAATGAAAGCATTAAAATTGCTATCATTGATAATGGAGCACCGTCTAACCACTTAGACTTAAATGTTTTCAAACAAAGAGATGTTTCAGACAATGACGATGATGCAACACCTCCACAAACATATAATCAAAGTTCATCATGGTCTCACGGCACTCATTGTTCAGGACTTGCAACTGCTGAAATAAACAACTCTACTGGAATTGCTTCACTTGGTGGTAATGTTGAATTAATTGTTGTTAAAGCTACTGGAGATAATCAAAACCCCTCTTCTATTTATAATAGTTACACCGGAGTCCAATGGGCATGTGAAAATGGAGCAAATGTTGTAAGTATGTCTTATGGTTCAGAAAATTCCTCAAATTCAATGCAAGAATTAATTAACGCTTATAATGAGGTTGTTTTTTTAGCTGCTGCTGGAAATGATGGTGTTTCAACTCAAAATTTCCCAGCCGCTTACGAAAACGTAATTGGTGTTGGCTCGGTTGATTCTAATGATCTACGATCGTCATTTTCAAATTATAATGCTGGTTTCCCTTGGGTAGATATTGCTGCACCAGGAGGATACTCCTATGGAGGCTTACTGAGCACTGTTTACACCGAAAACTTAAACGGATATGCGAGGTTTGGAGGTACGTCCATGGCTACCCCTTTTGCTGCTGGTCTTGTTGGATTAATGCTAAGTGTAAACCCATCATTAACTCCTTCTCAAATTCAAGGATGTTTGATTAGTAGTGGAGTAGATATAAATCAAAATATTGGTCCAAGGATTGATGCATACCAAGCATTGTTATGTGTACAGCCTGAAAATAATAATCCAATACCTGCTTTCACTGCATCTCCTCAAGTAACATATCAAAATGAGGGAGTAACTTTTTCTAATAATTCGGTTAATGCTAGTGGTTGGTTGTGGACATTTGAAGGAGGTAATCCAAGTAGTTATGAAGGTCAAAACCCACCTGAAGTGTTATATTCTGAAGTTGGTGATTACAGTGTAACCTTAACTGTTACAAATGATACAGGTAATGCCACTCTAACAAAACAAAATTACATCACGGTTTATTTTGAACCTAGTGGTGAATGGATTTTACAAAACTCAACATTTAGCAACCAAAGTACTGGAATTAATTATATTTCTATCGCAAATGAGAGTGTAGTTTGGGCTACTGCTTTTGATGGTAGTGGATCTGGCCAAAATATGCAGCAATTTACCAAAACTTCAGATGGTGGAGAAAATTGGGAATCATTTAACATTGATATAGGAAATTTGAATTTAGGTATTTCAATGATACATGCATATGATGAGCAAACCGCATGGTTAGTAGCATACCCAACAGGTGCAAACCAAACCGGTGGTATTTTTAAAACAAGTGACGGTGGTGAAAGTTGGGTTAGGCAAAATAGTGCAAATTATGACACAAGTTCTTCGTTTGCTAATGTCGTATTTTTCTGGGACGAAAATATCGGATTTGCACAAGGTGACCCTATTAATGGTGAATTTGAACTTTATGTCACTGAAAATGGCGGAGAAAATTGGACTCAGGTTCCAGGAGCAAATATTCCTAACCCTCTAGGAGGTGAATACGGATATACACGACAAATTGAAGTTGTTGGAAATAATGTTTGGTTTACAACTAATAAGGGAAGAATTTATAAATCTTCAGATAAAGGAAATAACTGGGAGGTTTATCAATCTCCGATAAGCGATTTCGGTAGTGCTGAAGTTAACGGGAACATTTCATTTAGTGATTCTCAGAATGGGGTCTTAGTTGATAACAGTTCAAATGTTTATAAATCAATTAATGGAGGTGTTTCTTGGAATCAATTAACCACATCGGGCCCAATTTATACATCTGGATTATGCTATATTGAGAATACTGATACCGTTTTTTCTACTGGGAATGGTTCTTCATTCAGTTTAGATGGTGGTTATTCTTGGACACCAATTGATAATGCCACACATTTATTTGTTGATTTTTTTAGCGAAGAAATTGGATGGTCAGGTGCATGGACTCAGGTAACTGGAGCTTCATCCTCGGGTGGTGTATGGAAATGGGAAGATTTTTCTTTGGATTTAAATCAAATTGATGATAATCTTGAAATTGAATATTATCCAAACCCTACTTATGGCATTATTAATTTCATTTATGAAGGTGATTTAACCATCTTAGTTTATGATATGCTGGGTCGAAAAATAATTGAAACCGATAATAAATTAGTAAATCTAACTGATTTTAATAAAGGACTATACATCTTCAAAATTACAGATAAAATAAATCAAAAATCTAAATCAATAAGAATCATAAAAAAATGAAATATTTATTATTAATACTATTTATGCTTTTCGGCACCAGTAAATACGAAACTCAGAAATATGATTTAATTTTTTCTGAAGACGAATTTGAGATTAGGTTTTACCCCTCTTCCCTGAAAGCAAAAGTGGTTTCTACTAGAAATGCTAATGGTAACTTTTACAAATTATTCCAATTTATTAGCGGAAATAATTCAAAGGGTGAAAAAATTGAAATGACCACTCCTGTTTATATGAAAGAAGACAACAATACTAATACAATGGAATTTGTTATGCCTTCATCTTACAATATGCAATCAATTTCAAAACCTAATGATGGAAGTGTTGAAATATATGAGTCTGAGGCAAAATACTTTGCATGCGTCAGATATGGAGGATATTCAAATTCAGGAAAATTCAATACCCACTCAAAAAAATTAATTAAAAAATTGTCTGAATTAAATATTAAAACTAGAGGTGATTTATTCTACGTTTCCTACAATAGCCCCTATAAGGTATTTAACAGAAGAAATGAAGTTATGGTTGAAATTGAATATCAAGATTAATCTTCTCTGATAGCTACTGCTTCTGCTATCATATTAATTTTGTATTCAGGCTGAGTAATTGATTCAATTTCCTCAATTGGTTTTTTAGCATCTTCTGCATAATGTTTTAGTCTGTCAACAGAAATTGTATCCCTAAATATTTTACCAGACATCAAAATACTTTTTCCTTCAATTCCAGTTTTAGGCACAAAAAAGCCATAATCTTTAAATTTTACAAAAACAGTATCAGAGTCAACTTTCACGTTCATCCAACATCCTTTCTTCGGACATACGTCAATAATTTCACCAGAAATATTGTTAAGATCATAGTTATTATCAATTTTTTCATGGAACACCTTGCTAGAGTTTATATTATCACCATAATTGATATATTGGATTTTTTGATTACATGAATAAGTTGTTAATAAAGTGAAAAAAATTGATAAAATATTAATTCTCATTTTGGTTATTTTTGATTTTCAAATTTACCTATTTTGAATGAGAGATTTGAAAAAAATAAAAAATAAATGGAAAGCTCAATTTGAGCTAAAAATCGATGCAACGACAAATCAAATTTGGGAATTAATTTCTTCTCCTTCGAATTTAGAGCTATTTCATCCATTCTGTAAATCTAATAAAGTTATCATTTGGCCAGGTAAAAAATCAATTGATGAATTAGTTTATCTAAATGGTCTTACATACAAAAGAGAATTTTACTCATGGGAAAAATTAAAAGGATATAGTTTATTCATAGGAGAAAAAGAAAAAGAGCAATCATATGTTGTTTGGGAAATTTTTGATAAAAACGAATCTAATTATTTGAAAATAACGGTTTACCCATATTTTCTTAGGAATATGCCAAAGTTGATCAGTTATCTTCCTTACAAATTTATTGTTATTCCAGCTTTAGAATCTTATTTAAAAAGTGTCATTGGAGGTATAAATTATTATCTAACTACAAAAACTAAAACCCCAAAGAATTATTTTGGGCATCATAAATGGTTTTCTTAATAATTAAAATGTTTGGTATAAATTTTGGTATTAAAGAATATTTAAAATCATAATGAAGAAAGTAAATTTATTTGAGGAATTAATCAAGGAGAGAAGTAAGCAAATAACATCCGAAGAGCTCAAGACAGCTGTAAAAAATATATGGTCAAAAGATGATCAAATTAAAAAATCATTGAATAAAAAAAATGATGAAAAATTCAATGTCTTAAAATTTGATAAAATGAAGACTAAAAATATATTTCATCAAGAAACCATAAAAAAAATATGTGTTAGATATAGGCTAAGGTTCTTAGATTCAAATTTATTTAAGGGCGAGTATCCAAAAAATATAACTAAAATTATAGGAAAAATTGAAAGAAATCATGATACTACTCTAAGTAATTTTATGATTATGGCACCTTCAAAACTCTTCAAAATTAAAAGCCCTGATGACCCAATCCTATTTGTGCCTATTGGAAACAATTACTATTATTTAATACACAAATGGGGAGAGGAATTTAATTATATCAGAAAGCTAATGGTTCTTCCTTTTAAAAATATTGACAACCTTACTATATTCTCTGTTTTGGTAAGTGTACTTTTTGCATTATTGGGTAAACTATTTATGCCTAGCTTAACTTTTTCTGAAGTGTTTATATTATTCCTGTTTTTGGTGAAAGGGTTTATCTTTATTTT
The DNA here is from genome assembly GCA_902519075.1 of uncultured Bacteroidota bacterium. Taxonomy (GTDB): domain Bacteria; phylum Bacteroidota; class Bacteroidia; order Flavobacteriales; family Flavobacteriaceae; genus MED-G13. The sequence continues at coordinate 4,662 of CABYIO010000013.1, forward strand.
CTTTTATATGTTCTTTCTAACAAGAAGAAACTTTAGCGAAAGTATTTGGAATAGTAAATACGATTCTTTTTAGTTTAGAGCAACTTTAATTCCTCTAATTTTTCCATTAAATAATCTGCATATCTTTTAAAGCCAAGATCAGTAAAATGAATTCCGTCAACTGTTCCTTCGTAATCAGAACCTAGTGCATTTTCACTATCAATGTAGAAAATATTTTTATACCCCCTATTTGTCATTTTATCATATTCAATTTTTAAAGCTGTGTTCATTTCATCTCTATTTTCTTTTTCTTTCTTATTTAAAACAGAAGTAGAAGAAATAAATAGTTCAACAAAAATAATTGGGGCACTAGAATTTTTTTCTCTTATCTTATCTACTAGAGGTATAGTATTGTTAGTTACATTATTTGCAGGAAACATATTTGGCATACATTCAATTATATAAAACAATGGGTCTATTTCTGAAATCAACTCTGCAATTGGCTGCTCCATCCTACCGTTACCGCTAAACCCAAAATTTATACAATCAATATCTAATTTTCTTGAAATTATATTAGTGTGTACCATTCCTGGACGAGAAGCACAACCCCCTTGAGTTATACTAGTTCCGTAAAAAACAATTGGTTTTTTCTTACTTTTTTCAGGTTTCTTAATCTCACAATTTGAATCAATACCAATCTCAATAGTCTTGATGCCATCATACAGGGGTAAAAATATTTTAAACTCTCTTAATTCCTTATTCATATTTTCAATTAAGAGTGCTTGATTTACTAGTCCTTGTGGTCTACCAGTATTTACATATTCCCATCCATTATTGTTTTTATAGTATAGGTCAACCCCTTTAATTCCTGTTTCAGCCATATGATTCATTTTTAAATCATTCAAAATTTCCCATTTGACACTAATGCTTGTAGAATTTGAAATAAACCTAATTGATAAACCAGCTGAAGATTTTGATAAATTCCAAACTGGCTCCCTAACAATACTTTTATATGATTTAGGCAATCTATCATAACTACTTTCTTTTAGTGAATCAGCAATTGACGATCCTTCAATTATGAAAAAATCCATTCCATAATAAGTAATATCCTTAACATTATCATTAAAGGAATAAGACAATATTGGAATACAGACCAAAAAAAATAATAGCTTTTTCATTACTATAATTTACAAAAAAGTACGAAAATAAAAGACCCACTGATTAAAGTGAGTCTTTATAAATGTGACCTCGGAGGGATTCAAACCCCCAACCTTCTGAGCCGTAATCAGATGCACTATTCAGTTATGCTACGAGGCCTTTTTGGAGAGCAAATGTAATAAACAAAATATTATCTAACCACTACCTTAAAGGTAATTTCATCAGACTTTAGAATATAGATTCCACTGCTTAAACCATTTGTTATTATTTCAGTGAATCCATTTTGATATACAAACGAGGAAGGGATAAATTGTCCTGTAATAGAATAAAGATCAAAAGATTCAAATCCATTTGTATTTAAAACTTTTATATTATCTGTTTTTCCTACAGGGTTCGAGAATAATCTTAAATTTAAATTTTGAATTTCGGGATCTGAAAGATTATTTTCAAAATACTCAGCCCCAAATTCAAAACTTTCATTTCCGATGATTTGACCTATTAATCTTCCAGGAATATCATCAACATATGGATGAATTCCTCCCCAGATTCTTGATAGACTACATTGATCAGCCGCATCTTTATAAGAAACCCATTGCAGCTCAACGTCCTGACTTGGGCCATCTTCGAAAACTAAAAATTCTTTTTGTTTGGCTAAATGTGTTCCTAATCCGCCGGGGAAATACGGAGATCCGGTAAAGTTTTCTAACATTTCAGCTGCTGCTCTGGAGTAAGTTGAGTGACCAGAAACATATCCGGCAAAGTTTGGAGTAACAAAAGTTGGTCTTTGATACGGCCACCAATTATCTGCTAAAATCCAGTCAACTCCTGCAAAATCTGATTCAGTATTTTCAACATATGCATGCCCCCTCCAAGTATAAACCTTTATTTTACCAACATTTTCATTATCATCGCCCGCAAGTGGATCGCCTGATTGAACAATTTCAATTAAACCATCAATTAATTCAAAACCATTTTCACTATAATTATCTAGTGTTGGATCAGTCCTCTGTCCCTGTTCAGAAAAGTATCTTATTGCAGAAATAGGTCTGATGTAATCATACCATCCCTTTATACCCCAAACTGAAATTGCAACATCATGCATAACTCCTCCTAAAACAAAGTAAGATTTTACATCCCACTCTAAATCGGATAATTCGTCTCCTTGTCCCTGAAATATCTTTTCTAATTGAGGGTTATCACTAACTGAATTCAATAAAACAAACCAATGACCAGGGGGAGTTTCAGAATCGGGTCCATCAGCCCAATACTCAGCTAAAACTCTAGTGTAATCTCCTCTTTTTACATTTTGAACTTCATATGTTTCGTTTGTCACCGGATTATCTGAATATCCTTGACTTGTATCTCCACCATTGTAATAATTATAAAAATTTGTAAAGTCGGAAAAATCTGTTGGGTAAGTATCATCATCAACATTACCAATTGTATTTGGTGAAATATCCCAAATAGTATCATCCTCAGGTGAAAGATGAGATCCCCAAACTGAAACCATTGAAAATGACTCAATGAATAATTCATTTGTTTCATCATTATCATCAATTAAAGGTGGAGCCCCAGGATCGTGATACACTTTGTATGTATTTCCGTTCCTTTCAAATTCTGTTAAATCTTCATCATTTAATCCAAATGGCCAAACACTTCCCCACTCTGCACCCAAAAATTCTGGAGTGGTTTCAGATAAAATATTTCCACTTTGATCTACGAAAATGTCTAGTGATAATGGCTGCCATCTATTTGGATCAGCTATGGTTGGATTTCCAGAAAAAATTGGAGCTAATGGCTCGTTTACAGGTGCATAAAACTGATTTATATAATCCGCTTGCTCGTTTGAACCATCCAGTAATCCGTACTGAATGTAATTCTCTGCTATATAGTTTCCTAAATCAGCTGGATTATTATCATAACCATCAGATTCAAAATAATTTAAATCCAAGCCTAGTATATTCATAAGTGAATTTGCTTTAGCTATAATTCTTTCATTCCCAGGAGAATTATTAAATCTGTGTAATATTAATCTGTAGGCGGCATAACTAATGGAATTTATTTCATTAAAGTAATCCGAATCAGTATTTGAAAATATATCAAATTCCGATGTAAAACCATTAACATTATTACCAATTAAATATGGTGAACCCTTTTCATTAATAATTGCCCAAGCATCGTACATGGCAGCACTCACATGAAATAAATTTCTAGCGTGTACTGTTGGTCTTGCTAAATCATTTCTAATGGAATATAACAATACTTCATTCCAAAGTCTTCCCACTGAAAAACTATAATCTTCATAAGATAACGGTAGTTGAAGAGAAACATCTAATTCAACAACTCCTGTTGAACAATCATCATTTGTTGCTACTATTTGTACCATACCAAGTTCTGCCACATCCCATAACACCTCAATATTAGATGTGCCATTTCCTGAAATTATTGTTCCATTTTCAACCTCCCATTCAAAAGCAATAATTGAATCATCAATATACTCATATGAATGTGTTTCAAGCGGTTGAACTACGGTTTCACCTGTAATTGATTGTGATTCTATATATATACAAGAGCTATCGTCTAGAGTTGCATCGGGATTATAACTACAAGAATTCTCATCGGTACAGCCTTCAATTTTAATAGCAGTATTATTATTGATTGTTTGAATACCTTGACCTTCAACTATTTTATATGTTGAGTTTGTTTCTAAATTAGAATATGTTTCCTCGCCACTACTTGGCCAGTGAACTGTAATACTTGAAATATTATTATTAACAGATCCACCAAAATGAATTGATTGAATTGATTGATGTTGATAGCCAGAACCTGTATATTGTCTAATTTGACTACTACCATCATCAAAATTAATTTCTATTATTGAACCCAGGCCATCTCTGTTGGAGACAGTACCCTCCAAGAATATTTTAACCCATGAACCCATTATGCTCTCCGAAAAATAAGTATCAACAGATTTATTTTCCCACAGGTTTACATTTAAATTAAAATCTGTGACTATTAGATCTAAATCTCCATCATTATCATAATCAAATGAATTTACTGACCTACTTTTTGACATCAGTGGAGGGTTTCCTGAAAAATCTGAATATGTGAAATTATTTCCAGAATCGTTTATGAAAAACCTATCATTCTCTGGATTAAAAAATCCATTTGCTACATAAAAGTCCTCAAAACCATCATGATTGAAATCAGAAAAAGTAACACCCCAAGCCCAATCGGTATCATATAAATTTGCCTCCTCTGAGTAATTAGTGAATGCAAAAGAACTATTGGATGTGTCTTTTGTGTAAAGACTATTTTCCTTAATGTTTGTAACAAAAAAATCTAGACTTAAATCATTATTGAAATCACATGTTGTAAGTCCCATTCCATCAAATGGATCCTCCACCCCATATTCCTCAGCCATTTCAATAAACCCTTGTCCCTCTTGGTTAATCAAAAGCTGATTAAATTGATCAAAATCATTTGCAATATATATGTCAGGGTACATGTCATCATTAGCATAAATTGGAATTGCAGAAAAACTATTTGAGTTTTCAATATAATCTGTTAGATCAATTTGTTGAAAAGTTTCATCTCCTAAATTTCTGTATAGCTTATTCGGAGATATTTGATTATAATCAGAAAGAAAAATATCTAAATAGCCATCCAAATCGTAGTCCAACCATAAGGCACCTGCTATGTAGCATTTTTCACAAGATATTTCGAAACCAGCTGATTCTGTAATATTAGAAAATGTTCCATTGCCATTATTTTTATACAATTCACTTTGAACTGCATTTCCCAAAAATAAGTCAGGATATCCATCATTATTAAAATCACCCCAAGATGCGGCTAACCTATCTCCATGTTCAATGGTATCAAAACTATATTCTCCGTTATCATCGTAATTTATTAAATCAATTTCATGATTTAGATTTTGATTGACTCCAGAATTTTCAGTTACATCAATAAAATTACCATTATTTGTGTTTTGAAGTAGACGGCTAATATTTTCATTTCCATCCTCTGAAACAATGAATATATCAAGGTCGCCATCCAGATCATAATCAGCAACAGCAACTCCATTATTAGCTATAATTCCATTTAAATCTGAAATGTCTGTAATATTTCTGAATTGCTGTGAATATATAATCTGAGAAATAAAAAATATATAAAGAAATTTATATTTCAAAAGAGTATAATTTGTTTTCCTTAAAATTCACATAACATATCCTCACCACAGCATTGTGGTGATTTTATCTTTCCTTCACATGAAGGGCAAATTGAAATTTGAACTTTAGACCCGTCATCAAGTGTCAAATAATCGTTTCTTAGAGGTTCATCACAGGATGCGCAACTGGCATTAACTGCCATGCCACATTTATCACATTTATAAGTTTGCATATATTAATTTTTACGTTTATCAAATTTTTCTTTATCTGTTTGGTTTACACGGTTAATAATTAACCAAATAAATACAATTACTATGCCTGTCCAAATTATAAAAGTCAACATAATTATTGTTTTAATGAAACAGCTGTACCATAGGCTAAAATTTCAGAGGTCCCCTGTGCTATTACCGATGTTGTAAATCGAATACTTAATATCGCATCAGCACCAAGCTTATCTGCATCAGCAATCAATCTCTCCAATGCCTGCTCTCTTGCATAGGCTTGTAATTTTGTATATTCTTCGATTTCACCTCCAATAATATTTTTAAGTTGTGCGACAAGATCCCTAGCTGCATTTCTTGATCTTACAGTTGATCCTCTCGCGATTCCTAAAATTTTGTCTATTTGCCTATCTGGTATAAATTCAGTAGTTGATAATATCATTTTAAATTTTTATTATGTTATTTCTTTGGTATTAATTTTAAACATGGAAGACAATAAAATTATTGGCTCCCAACTTTTCGAGTTATTACAATATACAGCATGCTCAGTACTTTTTGGCTCAAGAAGGTCTGAACTTTTTCCAATATCAACTATATATTTTTTGTCAAGTGGATTTGTTGAACCTGTTCTGATTGAATTACTTTGGTAATCAATTAAAGTTACAGGAGCTTTATTAAATCCTAATTCTTTTAATGCAAAATATCTATGATGACCATCAACAATTAATAAGCTTTTATGACAACAAACTATAGATGAGATAATATAATAACTATCATATGATTTGATAAATTTTGCAAGTGATGTTTTCTTTCTTTCAATAATTTTTTCATGAGGGTTAAGAAGGTCTATGTCGATTAACTCTACCCCCTTAATTAGATCACTATCAAATGCAATTGAATACATCATTTTATTTTGAATAAAGATATTAAATCTTTCATTACTAAAGATTTGTAAATTTATAACATGAAGATAATTTCAATTTACTTATTAATAGCCGGTTGCTTATACCTAATTACAAGGCCTTACAAGGATAATATAGACCAAATGCTTGCCTCTGTTAAATTATCAACTTTTGACGCCTTATGGCTTTCATATGTTGAAGGAATGGCAGTTGGTGGAATCATTATGCTAATTATTTCATAATTTAGCTCTTAATGAAAATTGAGCAAATTTATACCTCCTGCTTATCTCAGGCATCTTATTTTGTTGAAAATAACGGAGAAGCTGTAGTTATTGACCCAATTCGTGAGGTTGATCAATACATCAAAAGAGCTAAATCTAATGTATGTAAAATAAAGTATATTTTTCAAACACATTTTCACGCAGATTTTGTTAGCGGTCATGTTACTTTATCAAATAAGACCAATGCTCAAATTGTATATGGACCAAATGCTAACCCTGACTATGAATGTATTATTGCATCCGATGGTGATTTTTTTGAGATAGGCAATTTAAAGATCGAAGTTCTTCATACTCCTGGTCATACATTAGAAAGCTGCTCATATTTACTTTACAATGAAGATAATGAACCACATGCTATATTTACCGGTGACACACTATTTCTAGGTGACGTGGGGATCCCGGATGTTGCACAGAGATATAAAAATACAACAAAGGAAGAGCTTGCGTCAATTCTATATGACTCTATCAATACAAAAATTAAACCTCTAAGTGATAATCTAGTTGTTTATCCAGGTCATGGAGCAGGTTCTGCTTGTGGTAAAAATATGATGAAAGAAACAGTAGATAAATTAAAAAATCAAAAGGTTAGCAATTATGCTCTTAATGGTAAATTTAACAAAGAAGATTTTGTTAAAGAATTAACCGAAAATCTTCCCGAACCACCAGCATATTTTCCTTTAAATGTAAAATTGAATCAAACTGGATACATGGATTTTGATACTGTATTAGAAAATTCAATGAAAAAAATTAACTCCGATGAATTTAAAGAGCTAATCAAGAATCCTCAAATTGTAATTTTAGATACTAGAAGTTCAAAGGATTTTATAAAATCACATATTAAAGATTCAATATTTATTGGTCTAGAAGGAAGATTTGCACCATGGGTTGGAGAAATATTTAAAGACATTAAAACCCCTATGATTCTGGTTTGCAATGAGGGTAGTCAAAAAGAAGCCATCACAAGATTGTCAAGAATTGGTTTTGATAATTGCTTGGGCTTTTTAGAAGGAGGAATAAAAAAATGGATAAAAGACGGAAACGAAACAGAAAGTTTAGAAACTTTGAATTCCAAGAACTTTATAGACATTTTAAAACTAAATAAAATTGACATTTTAGACGTAAGAAGAGAATCTGAATTTAAAAATAAACATATCGAAGGGGCAATAAATATACCTTTAAGCAATTTGAAAGAAAAAGCTCAGGATATTAGACAAAGTGATAATTTATATATTCACTGTGCAGCAGGATATAGGTCTGTAATTGCAATATCTATCTTAAGAAAAATGGGTTATAATAAACTTATAAATATAAGCGATGGGTTTAATGGAATATTGAAGCGTGATTTAAATGAAAACTGCTTTAATTCAACTATGGAAACTACTTGTGATAATACCTAGATGCAACCCAATTATTTCTCGTCTTATAATCAGAAAAAATAAATCCAAAATTATTAATTAGTTCATTAATATTTTCATGATCATTTTCATAAAATCCGCTTAAAATTAAAGTGGTTTTATCGTTTGAAATCTTATTAAAATTTTCAAAATTATCTTTTAAATTATTTAAAGTAATATTGGAAAGAATCATATCATAGAAATTTCCAATCAATGTATCTGAAGAAGAATGAATTGTTTTAATTTTACAACAATTATTTCTTTTTATATTTTCAAGTGTGTTATGGTAACAGTTGATGTTTATGTCAATTGCATCAACCAATTTTGCACCTCTTTTTTCTGAAATAATTGATAAAATTCCCGTTCCACAACCTACATCACATATTCTTTTATTTTCTAAATTTTGTTCTAATAAATACTCAATCATCAACTGTGTGGTTTCATGATGACCAGTCCCAAAACTCATTTCAGGTTTTATAATTATATCATATTCTTTTTTAGACGGGTTATGAAATGGGGCTCTGATAGTACAATATTGACCGATTTCTACAGGATCAAAATTTCTCTCCCATTTTTCATTCCAATTTCTATTTTGAACTTTTGAAATCTTATAATCAATTTTAAATTCCTTTGAACTTAAAATTCTTACTTTATCAAAAAGATTTTCTGAAAAATCAGAATCTTTGATGTATGCTATTAGACCAAATTCATTTTCTTCAAACATTTCAAATCCTAAATAGCTGAGTTCAGCTATAAGAATTTCAACTCCATAAACAGGTCTTACATTAAAGGTAACAATAAGGTATAACTCATCCATTTGCTGCTTGAACAATTGCATTAAAATCTGAAAAGTTTAATGATGCTCCTCCGATAAGACCTCCATCTACATCATTTAATGAAAATATTTCCTCAGCATTATTTGGTTTTACACTTCCACCATATAAAATCCTAATCTGATGTGAAATGTCACTACCGTATTTATCATTAAATAATTTTCTGATAAATTCATGCATTTCCTGAATCTGATAATTTTCAGCAGTTTTTCCTGTACCTATTGCCCAAACAGGCTCATATGCAACAACAACATTTTTAATTTGATCTTTATCTAGGCCAAATAGACCGTTAATTATTTGATTTTTAATTAATTCAAAATGATTTCCTTTTTCTCTCTCGGACAACTCCTCACCAATACAAAAAATAATATTCAAAGAATTATCAATTGCCATTTTTGCTTTTTTAGAAAGTATAGAATCATTTTCATTAAAATATTTTCTTCTTTCACTATGCCCAATGATTATGGAATAAACCCCAACACTTTTTAACATTTCAATAGAAATTTCACCTGTAAAAGCACCTCTTTGCTCAGAATGAACATTTTGTCCTATTACTTCAATTTTAGAAGAATCTAACAATGAAACTGCTTTATTAAGATTGGTAAAGCTTGGTGCAATTTTAATATCTACATCATTTGTTGAAATTTGTTTTAGCTCATTGATAAGATTAACAGACTCATCAAGAGTCATATTCATTTTCCAGTTACCAGCTACTATTTTTTTTCTCTTCATTTTAATTAATTTTAATTCTTGGATCTAATTTGATATAAATAATGTCTACTATTATATTTATTAATATAAACATAAATGCAATAACTAATACTGACCCCATTATAACAGGTAAATCGAGAAGATTTAAAGCATTAACAATTTCTTTTCCTATGCCATTCCAACCAAAAATAAATTCTACAAAAACAGCTCCCGCCAAAAGTGATGCAAACCATCCAGAAATTGCAGTAACTACAGGATTCAAAGCATTTTTTAAAGCGTGATCTTTAATTATTACAAACCTCGATAAACCCTTTGCTTTTGCAGTTCTTATGTAATCATGATTTAAAACATTAAGCAACTCATTTCTAACAAGCTGACTAATTACTGCTAACGGTCTGATTCCCAATACAATTGAAGGAAGTATTAAATTCTTTAATTTTAAATTAAATGATTCTCCATAATCATCTAGCTCATATAGACTTCCAGTCATTTCAAGACCAGTATAATCTTTTAGTAAAAACCCAAAAATCCAGGCAAAAATAAGAGCACTAAAAAAAGATGGTACACTCATTCCAATTGTGCTTATAAACTGAATTAAAACATCAACAGTGTTTCCCTTATTAATAGCCGATATTATACCAAAAATTAAACCTATTAGAATAGCAATTAGAATAGCCGAAAATGCTAATATAAAAGTATTTGGTAGAGTTTCTTCTATGATTGCTGAAACCTTTTTACCTTGGTTTACAAAAGATGTTCTCAGATATGGGTATTTAAAATTTATAGTTGATTTTTTAAAATCGAACAATTCTATCCCTGTGTAATTTTGATCAAAATAAGAATAATCATCCTCATTTTTTGAATGAATTGAAATAGGAGATAAATCATTTAAATAGAGAAAATATTGATTGGATAATGATTTATCAAATCCATATTTTTTTTTTATCATATTTAATTGCTCTGAATTCTCATTTTGTCCTAACATCATTTGAGCAGGATCACCTGGAAGAACATTAAATAGAAAAAATATCACTGTTACAACACCAAACATTGTAATAGCAGAATAAAATATTTTATCTAAAATATAAACTAACAATTAATCAAAATTTAAATCAGAAAAATCCTTATAATGTTTTTTATCTACAACATTTCCAGCTTTCAAAACAATTGCACCTGGATTTGATCTGACTACAGTTTTTAATGCTGTTTCATCGCATGTGTAAAACTCAAAAGATAGACTATTTGTTTTTATAAAAACATTTCTATCCTCAATAGACGAAGCAGTTAAACCAATTATTTTAAATCCATTATTTCTCGCTTTTTCAGCAGATAATTTCATGTTTTGTATAGCTTTGGGTGAAAATTTTTCAAGATTATAAGAAATGTAGATAAGTAATTTCTCTTCACTTAGTATTTCATCAGTTAGATTATTACCGTTCACTTCAATTGAAAAATCATAAATTGATGGCTCATAACCCTTCTGGATTAATTTTGTTTCAACAGCTAAAAAATCACCTTTAGCATTTGGATATTCGCCATTTGTAATATATTTCTTTGTTTCATCACCCTCATAAAACAACCACTCATATTCATAAATATCCTTTGGTGCATCTTCAGGCACTATCATATTTTCAATTATATTATCTCCAATTTTATACGCTCTAAAATCCAGTATTGGGAGATGATTTAAAACAAAATAAGTGATATAAAAACATATCAAAAGCGAAGTTCCAATAATTAATTTTTGAACATTTAGATTTATTACAGGGTTTACCAAATCTTTTTTTACAAATAAAAAGGTGATCATTATAAGTAAAATAACATCTTTTGTAAAGGACTCCCATGGAGTTAATTTAATCGCATCCCCGAAACAGCCGCAATCTGTTACCTTATTAAAATATGCAGAATACCAGGTTAAAAAAGTAAAAAATATAATCATTAACAGTAAGCTCCAAAGAGTAAACTCCCTTTTAAAGCCAATGATTAAAAATATGCCAAGTATAACCTCAAAAATGACAATAAATATTGCCATCGGGAGAACGATCGGAATTAAAAAATCTAAATCAAAAACAGTTGGTCCAAAATACTCTTCTAGTTTAAATGAGAAACCAATTGGGTCATTTAATTTTATTAAACCGGAAAAAATAAACAATGCACCAACAAAATACCTAAAAAAATGAACAATTATTTTAATCATATTTTTAAATGAATTAATGCAAAAATCGCATAATTAATTATATCTGTATAATTGGCGTCAATACCCTCACTAACTAATGTATTTCCCTGGTTGTCTTCAATTTGTTTGACCCTTAGGAGCTTTTGAAGTATTAAGTCAGTTAGTGAGCTTACCCTCATTTCACGCCATGCTTCTCCGTAATCATGATTCTTATTCATCATTAGGTCTCTTGTTTTTTTTATCATTACATCGTAAAGACCCATACATTCATTAGCATTTAAATCAGGAATTTCAGAGATACCCTTTTCAATTTGAATTAATGCCATTACTGAATAATTGATAATACCAATAAACTCTTCAGACTCTCCCTCATCAACTTTTTGAACAGAGTTTTTTTGCAGCCCTCTAATTCTTTGAGCTTTAATAAAAATTTGATCGGTTAATGATGATAATCTAAGGATTCTCCAAGCACTTCCATAATCATGCAATTTTTTTTCAAAAAGGGATTTACAAACTGATGTAACATTATCATATTGCTTTAAGGTTTTTTGCATAATTAGGAGTAATTTTACGTAAATTTCGATTAAATATCTTTAACCATCAAAGAAACATCTTTAAATTTTTAAACATCTTTATATGACTATAAACATAAGGGGAAAACTAATGAATTTTTCAGTTCCTAAAATAATGGGAATTTTAAATATTACTCCTGATTCGTTTTATGACGGCGGTAGATATAACTCCAAAGATAAAATTGAGAATCAGATTGAAAAGATGATCATCTCAGGTGCAGATATCGTTGACGTTGGGGGATATAGTTCGCGACCAGGAGCAAAAGATGTCAGTGTTGAGGATGAATTAAATCGTGTAATCCCAGCTATTGAAATAATTAAACAAAAATTCCCGGAAACAATAGTATCAATTGATACGTTTAGAAGTAAAGTTGCAAGTGAAGCAATAATTTCAGGTGCTGATATAGTAAATGATATTTCAGGAGGCAATTTGGATTCCGCTATGTTTGAAACTGTTTCAAAACATAAAGTTCCGTATATTTTGATGCATATGAGCGGAAACCCTGGAAACATGATGATTAAAACTAATTATGAAAATGTGACAAAGGATCTATGTAGATATTTTTCTGAAAGGATAGATAAAGCTAAATCTTGTGGAATCAATGATATAATTATTGACCCTGGATTTGGGTTTTCAAAAACAACTCAGCAAAATTATGAGTTATTAAATAATCTTGAATTTTTTAAAGAATTTCAAAGACCCATAGTTGTAGGAGTTTCTAGGAAATCCATGATATATAAAACATTAAATACAACACCCGACAAAGCATTAAATGGATCTTCAGTATTACATACAATTTCGTTGATGAAAGGGGCAAATATTTTAAGAACTCATGACGTAAAAGAAGCCTTAGAGTGCATTAAAATAGTGAGCCGATTAGATGGCTAAAATTTTTTAATCTTATATTTGCAGTAACTAATTATGGATTTTTTTAGAGAAATACTCAATTTTTCAATAGTAGATGTTCTTGATATAATTCTCGTAGCAACTTTGCTATATTATGCATATAAATTACTTAAGGGAACGGTTGCTATAAATATATTTACCGGCATAATTTTAATTTATATTCTTTGGAGAGGTACAGTCCTTCTTGAAATGGAACTACTTTCAAGTATTATTGGAGGTTTTATGAGTGTAGGTATTATAGCATTGATTGTTGTATTCCAGCCTGAAATCAGAAAATTCTTGCTAATGGTTGGTTCAGCAAATCTTTCCAAGAAAGGTTCATTTCTAGAAAAAATCAAATTCTTCAAAAATCACAAGCTTGAAAGAGACACAACTGATATTAATTCAGTTATTTCTGCGTGTTATAATATGAGTGAAACAAAAACAGGAGCTCTTATAGTTATAGAAAGAAGTAATAATTTAAATTTTGTAGGAAATTCAGGGGATGAGATGAATATAACTGTAACTCAGCCAATTTTGGAAAGTATTTTTTTTAAAAACAGTCCTTTACATGATGGTGCTATAATTATTTCAAATAATATAATAAAAGCTACTAGAGTTATTTTACCCATAAATAGTGATATAAAAATTTCAGGTAAGTACGGGCTCAGACACAGAGCAGCGGTAAGTATTACCGAAAAAACAGACGCTGTTGCGATAGTTGTTTCTGAAGAGAATGGTAAGATTTCTTATTTAAAGAGTGGAGAATTTATTGAATTTAACTCTGAAGATGAAATCATAAAATTACTAGAAAAAGATATCTCTTAGGTTAGAATATATTTGTTTTCTTTCTTTAGTTGAGCCTGATACAATTTTTGATAATGTCCATTTATATTTTTCAATAAATCATCATGAGTACCTGTCTCAACAATTTTACCACTATCCATAACTATTATATTATCTGCCTTCATAATTGTGCTTAATCTATGAGCTATAATGATAGAAGTTCTGTTTTCTGTAATTTTTTCTATTGCCTTTTGTATAAGCGATTCTGAATCTGTATCAATTGAGGAAGTGGCTTCGTCCAAAACCAATATTTGTGGGTTTTTTATATACGCTCTTAAAAAAGAAATTAATTGTCTTTGGCCAGTAGATAAACCAACTCCCCTTTCCTTAACATTATAATTATATCCGTTTGGTAATGAACTAATAAAATCATCTATTTCAATATCTTTCGCAGCATCTTTCACTCTTAGAAATGATATATTATTATTTTGTAAAGTGATGTTGTTTAATATTGTATCTGAAAAAAGGTGTACATCCTGGGAAACAAAGGCGATATTCCTTCTTAATGAAGAAATCGAATAATCTTTAATATTTATATTATCGATATAAATTGATCCTGAATCTAATTCATAGAATCTGTTAAGCAGCTTAATGATTGTTGATTTACCTGAGCCAGTTGCACCAACTATTGCATTTTTTGATCCAGGATTTATCTCAACATTTAAATCCTCAATAATTTTTTCTCCTTGATTATATGAAAAATTAACATTTTCATATTTTATTTTTCCGTTAATTGTATCAGCATTTTTAGACCCTCTGTCTAAAATTAGTGAATCAGTGTCCAAAATATTAAAAACTCTCTCAGCTGCAACCATTCCCATTAGTAAAGTGTTAAACTTATTTGCTATTTGATTCAGTGGTCTAAATAACATTGGAATCATCATTATAAATGCTGTAAGCTCTCCAATTGAAGCAGTATTATCCAAGATTGTATTCATACCACCAAACCATACCACCAAACCAAGAGTCAATGATGAAAATATTTCTGCTACAGGAAAAAATATAGAGTTATACCACACGGTCTTTAACCATGCTTTTTTATGACGTTCATTAATTTGTTTGAATTTTTCTAATTCAATTTTTTCTCTAGCAAAAAGCTGTAATACATTCATTCCTGTAACCCTTTCCTGAACAAATGAATTTAAATTGGCAACTTCATTTCTAACCTCATCAAATGCCACCTTCATGTATTTTTGAAAAATTTTAGTTGCCAACAAAATGAATGGCAATGAGATGAAGACAATTAAACTTAGTTCCCAGTTCATATAAATCATTACAATTGCAACTATTAGCATTTTAAGTATGTCACTGATAATCATGAAAAGACCCTGCCCAAAAATGTCTGCAATTCTTTCCATATCAGTAACTGTTCTTGTTATTAGAATACCAACAGATGATTTATCGTAATATTTCATTTTAAAATCCTGTATATGATCAAAAAGCTTTACTCTGATATCCTTTACTACGGATTGACCAAGCAGACCTGCGTTAAAAATAAATGAGTAATTACTTGCAACCTCAAGAACTAATAAAGTAACCATTATGATTATATATTCAAGAAAAAAATCATAGTTTGATGCAGTAAGGTTTTCATCAACTATTTTTTCTAATACAACAGGCCTTAAAGCTCCAAATATCGAAAGTCCAAAAACTGAGATTATTGAAATTGCAAAAATATGTCTGTACGACTTGATATAGTTTAAAAGCCTCTTAAAAAGCTTAAAATTGTATACTTTAGTTTTATTACTCATTATACAAATATATTTTTAGGATATTCAACTTTAGTTAAGAACAATCCGTGAGCAGGCACAGATGGTCCAGCATAAATTCTATCTGATTTATCAATGATATCTATAAGTTCTTTGTTAGAAATCTTTGACTGTCCTATTTCTAAAATTGTTCCGATAATTGAACGAACCATATTTCTTAAAAATCTGTTTGCACTAATTGTAAATATTAATTCTGATTTAATAATTTCATATTTAAAATCTTTTATATCACACTCATAATTTGTTACATCAGTTTTTGATCTACAAAATGATTTAAAATTTTTGTTTGTTTTTATAATTTCAATCGCTTTATCAATTTCATTTAGATTTAATTTCTTTGAAAAATAAAATTTTTTATCTCCGTTATATACATCTTTAACCTTTGTAATGAAATATCTATATTGTCTTAATCTAGCATCAAATCTAGCATGTGCATTTTTAGAGACTTCTCTAATATCTTTGATTACAATATTCTTACCAAGAAATGAGTTTAGCTTAAAAATTAAATTATTGTTGTCAAAATTTTGATCAAAATCAAAATGGGCAAACATCTGCATTGCATGTACCCCAGTATCTGTTCTTCCTGCCCCAACAATTTTTAATTCTTTGTTTTTTAATATTAATTGTAAAGAATTTTCAATTGTTTCTTGTACGGTAGTTGCATTAGGCTGACTTTGCCAGCCGTGAAAATCCGATCCATTATAAGAAAGTTCAATAAAGTATCTCAATCTATTTGTAAATTTGTCTAACAAATATATGCTTAATAATTATTTAAAATTAATTTGAAAAAGATTCTTCTAATATCAGATACTCACGGATATATTGATGACAAAATATTATCCTATTGTAAATCAGTGGATGAGGTTTGGCATGCTGGAGATATTGGAAGTATTGAGGTAGTCGATAAAATTAAGCAGCTAAAACCTTTAAAAGGTGTATACGGTAATATTGACAATAATGTGATAAGGAATGAGTTTCCTCTTGACTACAGATTTAGTTGTGAAGATATTAAAGTGTGGATAACACACATTGGTGGCTATCCAAATCGTTACAGTAAAAGAGTTTCTGAGAATTTAAAATATGTAAAAATAGATTTATTTATTTGCGGACATTCTCACATTTTAAAAGTAATTAATGATAAAAAACATAATCTTCTTCATATAAATCCCGGAGCAATCGGAAAACATGGGTTTCACAATAAAAGAACTATGGTGAGATTTGAAATAGATGGAAAAAAAATTGAAAATTTAGAAATTATTGAGTTTGATAGATAATTATCTAATTCTGTCCAAGGATTTAACTAATTCATTATCATTTTTAACAGACTTTATTGCCAAATAAATTAAATAACTACACACAAACGGATTTAGAATTGCTGCATACATTAAAATCTCTAAGATTTTAGATGGCATCATTGCTGCCAATCCTTCCAATGTAAAATAAAAATAAAATAATGTGTAAAAAGACATAAACAAACTTAGGTAAAGAGATATTTTACAAATTAAAATTTGCTTACTTCTAGATTTATAAGAGAATATCGAAATTAAGCAGATAATGAAGATTACCAATGGAATATAGGATGTAATATTTAAAATTGATTCTAGAATTGGGGAGTTTATAATAAAGTCATTCCTAAAGTTATCTTGGAGTATTTTAAATCCGGATTGATACCAATTTAATCCAAAGAGCCAGTAAAAAAAGTAAAAAATAGAAGCCAATAATAAATAAAGGGTTTGTATTCTTTGTATCATATTTTAATTTTTTTCAAAACAAATTTAGTAGAAATAAAAAAAAATTGGGTTGATTTTAAAATAATGTTGTATAATTGTATCGGAATTCACTATTTCAGTGTAAAAATTTCCAACTTCAAAGATTATATTCCTATATATACAATTGCTCGTTTGAGCTTATTCTCAAAAAAATTTAATAAAAAACAATGTTTGAAATATCAAAATTAAAAGAAAAAAAACTAGCTGAGTTACAGGAGATTGCAGAAGAACTAAAAATCTCAAAGTATAAAACTCTAAAAAAATTAGATTTAGTTTATAAAATACTAGATCATCAAGCCTCAAACCCTGAAGAAAAAGAGGGTGAAAAAAAAGTGGCTACAAAACCTAAATTTAATCCTAGATCAAGATCAAATAAAAATGATCAAAATGACAGTAATTCTGGTGATAATGATGATAAAGAAAGAAAGGATAAAAAACCTCATAATCATCAAAAAGATAACAGAAATCGTAAGCTTAAGAGTGAACCAAATGGCAATAGAGATACCAGAAACAGATACAAAGAACCTGATTTTGAATTTGATGCGATTATTGAAAGTGAAGGAGTTCTTGATATAATGCAGGATGGTTATGGTTTTCTAAGATCTTCGGATTATCACTACCTTTCATCTCCCGATGATATTTATGTTTCTCAATCACAGATTAGATTATTTGGTTTAAAGAAAGGAGATACTGTACTTGGAAATGTCAGACCACCAAAAGAAGGTGAAAAATATTTTCCTTTAATTCAGGTAAATAAAATAAACGGACTAGATCCAAAGATTGTTAGAGATCGTGTGTCTTTTGAACACCTTACACCATTATTTCCAGACGAAAAATTTAATCTTTCTGATAAGAATAACACCATTTCTACAAGAGTAATTGATTTATTTTCTCCTATTGGAAAAGGGCAAAGAGGTATGATTGTTTCTCAACCAAAAACAGGAAAAACCATGCTTTTAAAAGATGTCGCTAACGCAATAGCAGCAAATCATCCTGAGGTTTATCAATTAATTCTATTAATTGATGAAAGACCTGAGGAAGTTACCGATATGCAGAGAAATGTTAAAGGTGAGGTAATTGCGTCAACTTTTGATAAAGAAGCAAATGAACATGTAAGAATAGCAAATATAGTTCTTGAAAAAGCTAAAAGGTTGGTTGAATGTGGTTATGATGTTGTGATTTTACTTGATTCCATCACTAGACTTGCAAGAGCCTATAATACTGTTCAACCTGCCTCAGGTAAAATCCTTAGTGGTGGTGTAGATGCAAATGCATTACACAAACCCAAAAGGTTTTTTGGAGCTGCTAGAAATATAGAAAATGGTGGTTCTTTATCGATTATAGCAACTGCATTAACTGAAACTGGATCTAAAATGGATGAAGTTATTTTTGAAGAATTTAAAGGAACTGGTAATATGGAGCTTCAGCTTGATAGAAATATTTCAAATAGAAGAATATTCCCAGCAATTGATCTTACATCATCCAGTACTAGAAGAGATGACTTATTATTAGACGAAAAAACTGTTCAGAGAATGTGGGTTATGAGAAAATATCTTGCTGATATGAATCCGGTTGAAGCTATGGAGTTTATCAATGATAGATTTAAACAAACTCTAAGCAATGAAGAGTTTCTTATTTCGATGAACGGATAAATATTTTTAAATAATAATAAAATTGTGCGTTTATTTATTATTTTTTTCTTCTTTTTTTTTAATGCAAATGCACAAAAAACAGAGAAGATAGTTTTTAAGAGTGCTAACCCATTTGCTTTAAGTGATATAATTACAGATCTGGAAAACCAGCAGGAACAAGAAGTCTTCGGCAAGCTTACTTTTCCTAATGATTCAGCTAATAAGGAAGGGAAATACCCTTTAATTATTGGAGTAGCCGGAAGCTTAGGTTGGAGAGAACATCACTACGAATACATGCGCATGTATCAGGAGAGTGGTTTTGCTACATTTGAATTAAATAGTTTCAAAAGCAGAGATATATCATCCACTGTTGGTTCACAAGTTGAAGTTACTACCGCAACAATTATTTTAGATGCATATAGTGCTTTTGCAGAATTAGCAAATCATCCAAATATTGACAAGAATAGAGTTTCAATAACAGGATGGAGTTTAGGAGGTGCTGTAGCTTTATTTTCTGGATGGGAACCAGTAATGAAAGCTATTACTGATGATTTAAAATTTGCATCACATTTAGCTTTTTATCCTCCTTGTTTTTTTGATCCAGAAAACACAGAATTCACTGATTCACCTATTCATATTTTAATTGGAGAATTAGACAATTGGACTCCTGCTGAACCATGTGTTAATTTTGTAAAAAAAATATCTAAAAATTCTAATGTTAAGTTAACTGTATATCCCAATTCTCATCATTCATTCGACAGCCATGAACCGGTTGAATTTAATGAAAAAGGATATAGTTTTAAAAACTGTTTGTTTAAACTTAATAATGAAGGGGACGTGTTGATGAACTACTTAAACTTACCAATGTCTTCACCCATAATGCAAAAGATCGGATTTCTTTTTTGTGTTAACAGAGGGGTAAACTTAGGAGGCAATCCTGATAGCCGTGAAAAAGCTTTTTTATTTTCAAGGTCTTTTATGTTAGAGACTATTAAAAAATAGCAACTTTTATAAATATGTTTGGAAAGGTTTATTTTTTTAAACCGCTAGCATGCTTGGTGAAATTTGCCTTCAAATTTGCAGCCTTGTTATCGTGAATGATATTGTTTTTAGCCAACTTATCAATCATTGAAATTAACAATGGTAACTCTTTCTCAGCCTCTTTCTTTTTGGATATTTCAAAGAATTTTTTCATAGCAGTTCTAGCAGTTTTATACTGATATCTATTTCTTTGTTTTTTTACTTCGCTACTTCTAATTCTTTTAATAGCTGATTTATGATTTGCCATAATTTTTAAATTTTGTAGCCCGTAGGGGAATCGAACCCCTCTTACCAGGATGAAAACCTGGCGTCCTAGCCGATAGACGAACGGGCCAATTATTGTTTAACAATAGTTGCGCGTGCAAAAATACAACTATTTTTAAATGATACAACTTCTTGAAGAAAAAATGTAAGTGATTTACTAATATGCTTTAGCAAAGAGAACTCTTTGCTCTGACGGCTTTCCTGACAAGATACATTTTCCTGTACTTTTTACTCCTTCAGGAATACATCTTATTGTAGCTTTTGTCAACTCCTTTATTTTATTCTCAGTTTCATCAGTCCCATCCCAATGAGCTGATATAAACCCACCCTTAGTTTCTAAAATGTTTTTAAAATCTTCAAAATTATCAACCTCAGTAATATTTTCATCCCTAAAACTCAAAGCTTTTTCAAATAGATTATCCTGAATTTGATCAAGTAGTTGCAAAACATATTCAACAGAATCATTAATTTGAATAATTTGCTTTTCAAATGTATCCCTTCTGAATATCTCTAAAGAATTTTTTTCCAGATCTTTTGGTCCAATTGTGATTCTAACAGGTACACCTTGAATCTCATGTTGAGCAAATTTTTCCCCTGGTCTCTTAGTTTCTCTATCATCAAACTTTGAACTGACTCCAACTTCATCTAATTTAGATTTTAAATCTTTTACAACTTCTGAAATTGATTTTAGTTGTTCTTCATTTTTGTAGATTGGAATAAAAATTAACTGATGAGGAGCTAATTTTGGAGGTAAAACCAATCCCCTATCATCACTGTGTGTCATAATTAATGCACCCATAAGCCTGGAGGAAACACCCCATGAAGTAGCCCAAACATAATTTAATTTACCATCTCGATCAGCAAACTTAACATCAAAAGCTTTTGCAAAATTTTGAGCAAGAAAATGAGAAGTACCAGCTTGCAGAGCTTTACCGTCTTGCATCAAGGCCTCAATACAATATGTTTTTTCTGCACCTGCAAATGTTTCATTTTTAGATTTAACTCCTTTCATAACAGGCATTGACATAAAGTTTTCAGCAAAATCAGCATATAGGTTATTTATCATTATTGTTTCTTCTATTGCCTCATTTTTTGTTTCATGTGCAGTATGTCCTTCTTGCCAAAGAAACTCCGCAGTTCTTAGGAATAATCTGGTTCTCATCTCCCAACGAACAACATTAGCCCATTGATTTATTAAAATTGGTAAATCCCTGTAAGACTGAATCCAATTTTTGTAAGTGCTCCATATAATAGCCTCACTTGTAGGTCTAATAATTAACTCTTCTTCTAATTTTGCATTTGGATCTACACGAAGTTTACCTTTATTTTCAGGATCATTTTGTAATCTGTAGTGCGTTACTATTGCACATTCTTTAGCAAAACCTTCAGCATTCTTTTCCTCTGCTTCAAATAAACTTTTAGGAACAAAAAGAGGGAAATATGCGTTTTCATGGCCAGTTTCTTTGAACATTTTGTCTAATTGAGATTGCATCTTTTCCCATATAGCATAACCATATGGCTTAATTATCATACATCCTCTAACTGCAGAATTTTCTGCAAGACCAGCCTTAACAACAAGCTCGTTATACCACTTGGAATAATCTTCTTCTCTACTTACTAATTTTTTATCCATTTTTTGTAAATTGGCACAACAATTGAGATTATACTAAATATAGATTACAAATCTAGTTAATTTTAGAATGTTCAACAATTAAAATTAGAGATATGGACCGCAAAAAATTTTATTTCGTAAACAAATTATTTTATTTTCTATTTATAGCATTGCTTATAACGTCATGTGGGTCCTATCAATACAGTGGTTATATCAATGATGGTATATACCAAAACAATGAAGTTTCAGAAAATTATGCAGTTACTGAAAATAAAGAAATTATCAACAAGGAAAATAATGATTATTATAAATCTGCCTTTAGCGAAAAGGCCTTAATGTATTCTGAATCTGAGAATAATGATCAGTTGTTTACAGACGTAGAAAATTACAGAACTTCGCAAAGCGATACAATTGAAAAAAATTATGGCGCTTGGGGAGATTATAAAGATTCAGTTGTAATTAATATCCACTCATATCATCATGATGGTTTTTGGTCTAGATGGAGATATCCAAATTGGATATGGATATGCTTATGGCTACTACCCATGGTGGAGGCCTTATAACTCCTGGTACAATTATAGTCCATATGGAAGGGACTTTAATTCAAATGTATCCTTTATTAGTGGTAGAAGAAGTTCAAGAAATATGATATCTAATAGATCTAATAATTTTTCAAATACAAATATTAGAGATAGATTTAATAGATCTAGCTCAAATAGCTTAAGCGATAGGTTATCCAGAATTGATAGAATTAACACTTCTGCAAGGGTAAACCCAAATATGTACAATAAGCCCTTTAATACTGCTGGATCTTCAAATAGTTTGTCTAAACCTAGCAATAATTCTGGTAATAGTTATAATAATAATTCAAAACCTAATAATAACTACTCAAGACCTAGCAATAACTACTCAAGACCTAGTAACGATAATTACAAGCCATCAGGTTCATCATCAGGTGGTAACTTTTCTAGGCCAAGCTACAGCCCATCCTCCAGCTCATCTTACTCAAGAGGTGGTGGTGGAATTTCGTCAAGTGCTAGCTCATCTAGGGGTGGTAAATCTGGAAGATAATTTTTAAAAATTTTATTATGAAATGTAAATTAAAACTCTTTTTAATTGCAGTGCTTACTACATATAGCGTTGTTCACTCTCAGAATATTAATGATGCTTTAAATTACTCAAGTAACTCTTACCAGGGAACGGCCAGATTTAACTCTATGAGTGGTGCTTTTGGTGCTTTAGGTGGAGATTTAAGTGCAATAGCGATAAACCCTGCTAGTTCTGCCATTTTGAATGACGGACACTTTTCATTAAGCTTTGGTTCAGATAATAAATCTGGAAAAGTATCAATGTTAAACACATCCAATGATTTCGATAAAAACAACTTTACTTTGAATCAAATTGGTGGTGTGATAAACTTTGAAAATGTTGATGGAGATAACAAATGGAAAAAAATATCTATTGGTGTATCCTATAATCAGTCTAAAAATAATTTTAATGAGTTTTCAATTTTTAATGCCAACAATAATAATTCAATTGATAGCTATTTTTTAAATAATGCAGAAGGACTAAGATTAGATCAGATTTCAGCTTTTGAAGGTGAGTCAATATCTAACGCATATGTCGATATTGGTAATATATACGGATACGCTCATCAGCAAGCATTTTTAGGATATGAATCCTACATAATTGATCCCATAGAATTTACTGATGATAATAGTTCATACATATCAAATGTCCCTACAGGAACATTTAACCAGAGTTACAGGTCTATCTCAAGGGGATATAACGGTAAACTTTCATTTAATGCTGGATTTCAATACAAAGACAACATTTATTTTGGGTTAAATTTAAATAGTCACTTTGTTGATTATGACAATTATACAATTTTGAATGAGACTAATTCAAATGGTGAGTCTGGTCAATTTAGAATTAATGAGATATATTTTGAAAATAGACTTTCAACTTTTGGAGAAGGATTTTCCGCACAGTTAGGTATGATAACTAAAGTTTCAGATGTTATTAGGTTTGGTTTTACTTATGACTCCCCTACTTGGTACACAATTTCTGAAGAAACCAGTCAATACCTTGAAACCCCCATGATTGATGAAGAGGATAATGTTTCGCTACTTATAACAAATCCAAATGCAATAAATATTTATGAAGATTATACTCTTAAAACCCCTTCTAAAATAACAGCAAGTACAGCTTTTGTGTTTAAAAATTTTGGTTTATTCAGTTTTGATTTTTCTAGAAGAGATTATAGCTCAATGAAATTTAAACCTCAAAATGACATACACTTTTCAAACCTCAATCAGCAAATCTCTGTTAGGCTTAAAGACGTTAATACATACAGGTTTGGTGCTGAAATTCTTGCCGATAGATTAAGCTTTAGAGGTGGATATATGATTGAAGATTCACCATACAACTCAGATACAGGTTCTGAATTTGATAATATCGATGATTCAGTCAATGGATTCTCTCTTGGAATTGGATACAAACTAAATGATACGATGATTGATTTATCATTTGTAAAAATCAATTCATCTAAGTA
>CABYIO010000014.1 GCA_902519075.1 uncultured Bacteroidota bacterium
AAATCCCAAAAATATTTGAATGTTTGTTGTTGGGTTAATGTTAGTAAGTCTTCAAAAGGGATTAAATCTACATTGTCCACAGGAATAAAGCCAACATCTGCTGGTGGTGGATCAATATCATTGGGGTTTGTACAGGAAATAGTCCCAAAAAATAATGTGAGTAAACCAATTTTATAAATAATATTTAATTTCATATTTCTTTATTTACCATCCAGGATTTTGGGTTAAAATACCGTTACTTAGGTCTATTTGTTGTTGAGGTATGGGAAATAGCTCGTGTTTTCCTATAGCAAATGGCTTGCCAAGTGATTGTAACACAGTAGCTGCCCTGCCTTGTCTTACTAAATCAAAGTATCGGTCATGTTCAAAAGCTAACTCCCATCGTCTTTCATTCCAGACATCTAATTGTGTTGGGTTATTTAAAGGATTTAAGCCCGCTCTAGACCTAATCTGGTTAATAGGACCTGAAACATCACCTCCTAAATGAATTGCCGCCTCAGCATTCATTAATAAAACTTCTGCATACCTTAATATCCTAATATTTTTACCAGTTTGCTCAAATTCTGTAAAAGCACTTGAATAAGCTTTCTGATTATACATTTCATTAACTACAGATTCAGGGACATATCTTCCATCATATAAAGTTTCACCTCTGAAAATTATAGTCGCATCTCTTCTAAGATCATTTTCTTCGTAAGAATATAGCAGTTCTTGACTAGGCACATTAAAACCCCAGCCCCAACCACCTTCACCTCTAGCTCCTTGAGTTAAACTATATTTATCTACCCCTACTGATGGAATCGCACCTTTAGCTTGAATTTCAAAAATTGATTCTTCATTATTTTCACCAATTTCTTTCCAAATATCCTCATAATTTGCCGTAAGACTATATTCACCTGATTCGATCACTTCATTTGTTAAAGCTAGAACATTGTCCCATTTTTCTTGATACATACTAACCTTTGCCAAAAGAGTTTTCGCAGCACCCTTGGTGGCTCTTCCTAATTCAATGTTCTGGTATAGACTCTTATTTGGTAGAGATTCTATTGCTTCTATCAAATCACTCTCAATAAATAAAAAAGTTTCATCGATTGTAGCTCTACTTAATAATTCTTCAAGAGGAGAGTTAATATCTGGTGTGTCTGTAATAAGTGGGAGTTCACCAAATGTTTGTAATAACCTAAAATATAATAAAGCTCTTAAAAATTTTGCTTCACCTAAAAGTCTTGTTTTTAATTCATTATCCAAATCTTCAAATGGTTGTATTCTGTTAATAGCTTGGTTAGCTCTTTGTATACCATTAAAATGACCTTCCCATACTTCAGCAACAGAAATAGATGTTGCATCATGATTTAAGGCGTCTAAAAGATGTTTATCTGAACCTGTATCTCCTGGATCACTTCCTTTATCAGCATCATCGCTAGCAATACTTGTAATACCATTCCAAGAAAATGAACTTACCTGCCAGCTTAAGAAAATATTATAAATACCGTTTACAAGTTCAACAGCTTGTTCTTCAGTGATTGAGTTTGCAGTAATTTGATTAGCGTCTATATCTAGAAATTCTTCAGAACATGATTGGGTAAATAAATTTACCGTAATAAATACTGCAATTAATATTTTTAATTTCTTATTATTTTTCTTCATGAATAATTTATTAAAATGACATATTTATTCCTATAAAATATGAGCTAAGTGTAGGATATGCATCCAGTTCGATTCCAGCTAAACCCATAGGGTCACCGGGGAGTTCGGGTGTATATCCTGAAAATCTCTTTAGTATTAATGGGTTTTTCGCTGTAAAATACAGTCTAGTATTATTAAATAATTTTGACTTTTCTTTTTCAAATGTATATCCTATGGTGAAATTATTAATTCTGAAATAATCTCCAGACTCTAAAAAATAGTTCGAAGAAAGAGGTACATTATTAGATGCTACAGGTGTGTTTGCGCTAGGCCTACCACTTGTCCAACGATTATTAAAAACAAATTTCTCAATGTTCTCGTTACCAAATCTCTGTGCTTTTTTACCGTTATAAACCTTATTTCCAAAACTTCCGTAGGTCGCAATATTAACATCAAAGTTTTTATAAATAACTTTTAGGTTAAAAGAGGACACCAAAGAAGGAATGTATGAGCCAAAGAACCTTCTGTCATTTTCATTTATCTCACCATCATTATTTAGATCTTTATAAACAAATTCACCTCGATCATCAATTCCTGCTATTTCATATAAATAGAAACTCCCTAAGGGTTGTCCAATTGAAACTCTTTTGGTATACTGGCCATTATTAATATTTCCACCAATTTGATTAGTAAAAAATTGATTAGAAATTTTACTTAGCTCGTTTTTATTGTAAGAAAGATTTGTGTTAATTGAATAAGATAGATCATCATTTATACTTTCATTCCAATCCAAGCTTAACTCTACTCCAATATTTTTAATTTCACCTACATGAGATAGAAAAGGGTCAAATCCAAATGTGTTAGGAAGTTGTAAGGGTAAAATAGCATTACTATTAATTCTTTCATATATGTCAATTTCACCGTTAAGCTTATAATCTAAGATTGCGAATTCTATTCCAAAATTAAATTCGTATGTTGATTCCCATGACAAATCTTCTTGTACTGTAGCGGTTACTGTGCCACCCTGTTGAACATCTTGATTAGTTCCAAATGGATAAGAAAAACCTTGGTTATAACGGACAATATTTAAACTTGGAATTTGTGCATTACCTAATTTACCATAACTGATTCTAGCTTTGAGTATATCAAAAACACTTTCATCCATAAAACTCTCTTTGCTTAGGTACCAACCAGCACTTAAAGCATAGAAATTACCATATCGGTATTTTTCTTGAAAGAAATTTGAAGCATCTTGTCTGAATGATATATTAAAAAGATATTTTTTATCAAAATCATAATTTAAACGAGATATATATGAATAAAGTTTTCTGGTTTCTGAAAAACCTCCTCCTGAACCTTCTGTGCCATCGTTGTTATTTCCTAAATCAAGATTAAAGTTTAAATTTTCATTTGCGGGTACATTTATTCTTGAACCGTAAAGTGTTTCATATTTATTTTCTTCAGCTACTAAACCTAAAGTGACATCAATATTATGGGAATCTTTAATCGTTTTCTTGTAAGTAAAATAATTATCAAAAAACCAACGATAATCATTACTATGAGCTACATATAAAACAGTTTCTGGAATTTGCTCAGCCTCTGGGTCTGTTGGTTGAAAATTATCAATTGTATTTCCAGGTTCTAATGACAAATAAGTTTCAAGTCTATTATCAAAATTATAAAAACGATTATGGTTTGTTTCTACAGAAAAACGAGATGTAAAATTTAGATTATCTATAATTTCATAATCTATTTTAAACGCGCCTTGAAGTTTTAAAAAACGCTGCTTTTCATTTTGTAGATCAAGTTCTGCAACTGGATTACCTACATTATTAAAAGCAACTGATGACCCATATCTACCGTTTTCATCTCTTACTGCAACAATTGGAGCTTGCTTATAGGCTGTTGTAAAAACACCAAAACTTTTTGGTTGAGAATTTGCAAGTTGAAAGCTTATATTATGCGAATACTTAATTTTTTCAGAAATTTTATAATTTAAATTACTTCTGAGTGTAGCTCTCTCCAGTTCACTACCCTTTAAAACCCCTTCCTCTTGATTTAACCCAACACTAAAGAAAGTTTTTAAATTTTCATTTCCACCTGAAGCTGATATATTGTGGTTGCTTTGAAATGCTAACTGACTAATTTCGTTTAACCAATTAGTATTATATAACTGATCTGAAGGGAAAAAGGCGCTTAAATCATTATCGTTATTAGGATTTGAGTCATTTAGAAGATTAAATAAAATTGCCTCATTACTATATGTAACAAATGAGTTTGAGTTAGCCATAACAGGCCTATAGTTAATATCTCTAATTCCAATAAAATTGTCATATGAAACCTTGATCTCTTCTTCTCCACCCTTTTTTGTATTTACAATTATAACTCCGTTGGCACCTCTATTTCCGTAAATAGCTAATGAAGCAGCATCTTTCAAAATGCTAATGCTTTCTATATCTGCTGTGTTTATATTATTAATATTATTGGTTAAAATCCCATCAACAACATAAAGTGGCTCACGACCAGCTTGTATGGTTCCAAGACCACGAATAATTACTTGTGAAGCAACTCCAGGAGCATCAGATGATATTATCTGTACACCTGCCGCCTTTCCTTGTAGTGCTTGAGTCACATTTAAAACAGGTTCAATAGTTAAATCATCTCCTTTAACTGAACTAACAGAACTTGTTAATATTTCTTTTCTTTGATTTCCGTATCCAATAACAATAACTTCATCAAGTATTTTAATGTCTTCTTTTAAAATAATATTATTTAATTCATAGTCATTTGACAATTGAAGCTCTAGATTTTTAAATCCTGAATAACTTATTAATAATATGTCATTAACTTCTGCTTCTACAAGAAAGTTTCCGTCAATATCTGTTTGAACAAAATTGGAGTTCTTTTTTACAATTATTGATGCCCCAAAAATAGGCTCACTATTTTCATCGGTAACAGTACCCGAATATAAGTTTTGTGCTATTGAATTAAAGCTGAAAGTAAAAAAAAGAAAAAAGATTAGTTTTAATCTCCCGTTCATCAGATTAGTTTGTCAATTTAAATTTACAAAATTATTAGAAGTTTACTTAATAATGGTTGTTATTATATTCTTTACTTTTACATAAAAATAATTCTATGAAAAATAACATACTCAAATTGGTTTTATTATTTTCTATTTTTTTTAATTGTGAGAACGAACCTATAATTAACCCACTAGAATACAATTCTAATCTTACAGTTCAGCAAAATTTAGTAAATGGTGTTTCAGTGATAGATATATTAAATTTTAATGATATATCATCATTTTACGGAATCGAATATGGCGGTGGATTCATTTTTCATGTAAATCCAACTAATGGAGAAATTATGGTTGCTACAGACTATTCGGATATAGGTGATATAGCTTGGGGTGATATATTTGAGTTAGACACAAGCCATGCTATTGGTGATGGTGATTTTAATACACAGCAGATAATTGAGGGTAATCAAAATGATAATAGTTCTAATGGTACTGAGTTTGGAAGTGATGATTATGCCTTTCAAATAGTAGATGATCTTAATTATAATGGATATAATGATTGGTTTATACCTTCCAGTGGCTCAATGGAAATTATTTACGGCAATGTACATTCGTTAGGTCTTGGAAATTTTAATGAAAATCTTATATATTGGTCTTCTACAAAAGAAGGTTATTTTCCTTATGTTATGGCTTTTAATTTTGAATCTTGGGGAGGTCTTCCTTTCCCTGGATCTTGCTTAGATGTCAATGGCTTACTAATTGCCAGAAAGATTAATTAGAAAAATATCTTACTTATTACTTATAAAAAATAAAAATCCCCACAATAGTGAGGATTATTCTGTGATCGCGAAAGGATTCGAACCTTTGACCGTCTGCTTAGAAGGCAGATGCTCTATCCAGCTGAGCTACGCGACCTTACTAAAAATGTCGGGGTGGCAGGATTCGAACCTGCGACCTCCGCGTCCCAAACGCGGCGCGATAACCGGGCTACGCTACACCCCGAGATGGCGGAGAGACAGGGATTCGAACCCTGGCGACGTTTGCACGTCGACAGATTAGCAATCTGCTCCATTACCACTCTGGCACCTCTCCAATACTATAAAGTATTTAATAAAATGCGGTTGCAAAAATAGTTTTTCATTAACAACAACGCAACTATATCTGATTTTTTTTTAATTACTTCCTTCAGAGTAGCTTACCCTGATATGATAAATGTTTTTTAATTTTTCTTTTAGAACAGATTTAATAATTGAAATATTTTTAAAAGTTAGCTCGCAATTTTCAAATTGTTGATCTTCAACTTGCTTATCGATAATGGTTTCAACAAAAGAATCAATTTTATAATTATCAGGTTTATCTAAACTCTTAGTTGCTGCTTCAACTGAATCACACATCATTACAAGCGCCATTTCAACGCTAAAAGGTTTTGGGCCATCATATCGAAAATCTGCTTTGTTGATTTCAGGGTCTAACTTAACCTCTTTATTATAAAAGTATCCTATTAAATTAGTTCCATGATGAGTTTTTATAAATTCAATTACTCTTTCAGGAATACCCGAATTTTTTGCCAGTTTTATACCATCAACTACATGCTGCTTAATAATTTCAACACTTTCTTTTGATGTAATATCATTGTGAGGATTTTGCTCAGATAACTGATTTTCAGTAAAAAAAGATGGGTTCGAAATTTTACCTATATCATGATGAAGAGCTCCTACTCGTGACAATAATGCATTTGCATCGATTTCATTTGCACAGGCTTCAGCAAGATTTGCAACATTTATCGAATGATGAAAAGTTCCAGGCGCCTTATTTGACAATTCTTTTAATAAGCTAGAATTAGTATCGGATAATTCTAATAAAGACACATCTGAAACTAATCCAAACATCTTTTCATAAATATATATTAGTGGATATATGAATAAAGTTAAAAGACCACATAAAATAAATAAAGAAAAATTATTTAAAGGTAGGTTTTCAATATTCCCTTCTTGAATTACATAAAAAGAAAAATAAGCCAGCATATAGACCAAGGTTATCTGTGCTACGGCTATAAACAAATTTGCTCTCTTGTAAATATTATCAGACGTAAGAATAGTAACAACTCCAGCAATTATATTTAAAAATATAAACTCATAACTATTAGGTACAACAAACCCTAATAGCATAACAGTTACAGAATGTATAAAAAAAGCAATTCTAGAGTCAAAAAAGGCTTTAAAAAGTAACGGCATTATACAAAGCGGTATTATGTATATATAATTTGAATTGACATCGACTACCCAAGTTGTAATTAAAATAATAAGTGTTATGTTGAAATAGACAAATGCAATTTTATTATTATTATCATATATATCTCTTTCAAATTTCCTAATAAAAAGAACTATCATTAAAAGAGACAGAATAACTAGCAAAGAATATGCTGAAATGATTAAGTAGAGATCAGAAAAAGATGAGCTATTAACCTCATATTCTTTTCTCAAAGATTCTAATATTATAAGCTTCTCCCCTTCAACTACTTCACCTTTTGAAATTATCAATGTTTCTTTTTCTATGAAACCCCTGTTTGGCGAAATATTGATTGTTGCTTCATTAATTGATTCATCTGAAAGTACTTTATCATAAAATAAGTTTGGAATAATAATATCAAACACCAAGGAAATTATTTGAGATTTATACTTTTCATTATTAGTTTCAATAATTTTATTATTAATAAAAGTTATTAAGTCTTCTGGCTTAATTAACCTGTTATAGTATGTTGAATTAATAAGTTTATTATCCGATAAAATTGATATTAGCTGACTATCTTTAAAGTCAAAATTTTCTTCGAGTAAACCTTTAGAATATACTTCATTGATTATTTGAGAAGATTGAATTTTAATATTTTTCACCTCTTCTTCTTTAAAAAGATTAAATAGCGAATCATTCTTTAATTCTTCAATTTGGGTAATTAGTTGATTATTTGAAATAGTTGTTAATGATGTGTCAATCTCAAAAAATAAAGGGGTGTTTATTTTTGCTTGAGTAATTTCATCATCAATTTCATCTTGGGACTTTTTAATTGCAAAATCAAAAGGTGCATATAGATTTTCGGATTGCCAAGGCCTACCATTTTCAAAGTTATACTTGAATTTTCCGCTTTTTGGAAAGAAATAAATAATTAGAAATGCTGATATCACAAATAAAAGAACCCTGAATATTCTAGAAAAACCTTTATTTATACTGTTAAATAGTTTGCCCATAGTCAATATTGAATAAATTTACTAAATATTTAAGAGCATAATACAATTTATATTTTATTAACTTTAAAAAAATAAACATATGCAAAACAAAGTTGTCATAGTTAGTGCCGTAAGAACTCCATTAGGATGTTTTATGGGCTCATTATCGAATTTTTCAGCTGTTGAGTTAGGGACATATGCGTTAGAGGGTGCATTATCAAAGATTGACTTTGACAGAAAAGAAATTGATGAGCTAATTGTTGGGCATGTGTTACAGTCTGGTTGCGGTCAAGCTCCGGCTAAACAAATAGCTCTGGGGGCCAAATTAAAACCTGAAATCCCCTGCTCATCAGTAAACAAAGTGTGTTCATCAGGTTTAAAAGCCGTTAATTTAGCTACTCAGTCGATTCAACTAGGCATAAATGAAGTTGTTGTTGCTGGTGGTGTTGAAAGCATGAGTAATGCCCCTCACTACTTAAATTTGAGAAAAGCTAATAAATACGGTAATTCTGCAACTATTGATGGATTAATGACTGATGGTCTTACAGATGTTTATAGTCAGGAATCAATGGGTGTATTAGCCGATAATTGTTCAACAGAATATGGTATTTCAAGGGAATCACAAGATAATTATGCTGTATCTTCTTATAATAGATCTATAAATTCTTCAAAAAATGGTTTGTTTAAAAATGAAATAATCCCTATAAATTATAAGGATAAGAGAGGATATGAAATATGTATAGATCAAGACGAGCAGATTAGCAAAGTAAATTTTGAAAAGATTCCAAATCTTAAACCAGCATTCGTAAAAAATGGTTCTGTAACTGCAGCAAACTCTTCCCCAATTAGTGATGGAGCTTCCATGCTAATTTTAATGAGTGAAAAGAAAGCCAATGAATTAAATATCAATCCAATTGCAGAAATAGTCGGGTATAATGATTCAGCTACATCGCCAGACTTATTTACAATTGCCCCTGCTAAATCTGTTCAAAATCTACTCAATAAAACAAAGGAAGATTTAATTAATATTGATTTGTTTGAAATCAATGAGGCTTTCTCAATGGTACCACTCGTGAATATTGATTTGTTATCAGTTGATCCTGACAAAGTAAATATAAGAGGAGGAGCTGTTTCTCTTGGCCATCCTCTTGGGTGTTCAGGCGCAAGAATATTAACTACATTAATTCATTCATTACATCAAAATGGGAAGAAAAATGGTATTGCCGCTATCTGTAATGGAGGCGGTGGAGCTTCTTCTATTCAAATAAGGGTTTAATATGGGTTTAGGTATATGCAACTTAAGTATTGTGCCTGTAAGAATATCTGATTCAGATAAATCTGAAATGATTACTCAATTAATTTACGGGGATTTATTCACAATTATCGAAGAAAAAGATAAATGGACCAAGATAAAGTCTGAATTTGACAATTATGAGGGATGGATAGATTCTAAACAATATAAAAGACTTGATGAAAGCGATAATATTATAAATAATTATCCAACATATTCCTGCGACTTGGTTGAGTTTATAGAAAATGAAAATAAAGAATTAATTACCATTTCAATTGGTTCAAACATTTCTAATATTAATTTACTTAATCATAAGTATAATGGAAAGTCAATTTCTGGAAAACAGAATAGAGGTTCAATTGTAAATACAGCACTACTTTATTTGCATAGCCCATATTTATGGGGTGGAAAAACTCCATTTGGAATTGACTGTTCTGGATTCACACAAATGGTTTATAAAATCAATGGATACAAAATCTTAAGAGATGCTAAAGATCAAGCCACACAAGGAGTTACACTTAGTTTCATAGAAGAATCTGAACCAGGTGATTTAGCTTTTTTTCACAACGATAACGATGAAATCATTCATGTTGGAATAATCCTTAAGGATAATCATATTATACATGCTAGTGGTAAAGTAAGAATAGATAGATTAGATCAATCAGGAATATATAATAACGAAAAAAATATGCATACTCACTCTCTTCGTTATATTAAGAAGATAATATAATCAGTTGTTTTCCAATTCAACAACAATTACCTTATACTTGTTTTCCTGTTCAGTATCACCTAAAGCTGAATAAATATTTTTTAAGGTTCTAGCAGCACTCAAATTATCATTTTCAAGATTATAAACCTTTTCTAGATAAGGAATAGCATTTTTATATAAATTTTCTCTTTCAATTTTTAACTCATCATATCTGTTATAATCTGCCGTAGACATGCCAAGTGAATTCATTTCCTCGATCATTGGACCTTCCTTTTCTAGAATTAGAGCTGCAGCATTCAAATAAGCTTTTGTGTAATTTGGATCAATTTCAATTGCCTTATCATAATAAGAGATTGCATCATCAAAACTTCCTTTATCTGCATTAACAACCCCCAAATTAAATATTAAATCGACATTATTTGGTTCAATCTCAAGTGCTTTAGAAATTAACCTTTGATATGTATCAACCTCTCCCATATCCCATCTTATATTTGATTCAAGTAGTATAAGGTTAATATCATTTTCATTAATCAGTTTAGCTTTTTCTAAGTATTCAATAGATTTTAAAAAGTTTTCCTGGGTTTTATATATAGCAGCAACAGATCTAAGAATGTCAATTTCTACAGATTCTGCCATTTCATCTCTAGGTGACTCGTGTGTACCAATTACATCTAATGAAAAATTTCTGGATTTTTCATCTTGAAATACTTGTTCTTTTCCAGATTCTTTTTCTACAGCATAATAATTCATTGAAACGCCAGAATAACCTAAATCGATTAATTTCTCATAAAAACCAAGTGCAATACTGTAATCTTTTGCCTCAGTGGCTAACAAAGCAGCATTATATAAATATAAAGTATCCTTATTTGAAACATTATAAGCTGCTTCCAAGTTCATATATGAATTTTTGTAGTTTTTAATTTCAAGTGCTGTTCTAGAATCATTTATAAAAGAATTAAAAAGATCAGTAAAAATATTATCAATTTTTGATGTATATATTTTCGTACCTAACACCTCAATCTTTTTAGCCTCATTAAAATCTTTAATACTTAAAATTTTGTTATCAAATGATCCGTTTCCATTTTGATATCTAGCCATTCCTTTTAAGTAATAATATTTTGCTTTAGTCTTATCATCAGCAATATTAATTAAAGTTTTAATTGAATTGATTGTATTTATAGCATTTTCATATTCACCTGCTTTAATCTGCTTATCAATTGTCTTAAGTTCCTTTTTTTGAGAATAACTCAGTTGAAATAAACCAAAAATGATTAGAGATAATATAATTTTTTTCATTGTTCTGAATTTATGTTGTTTTGTTCGGAAGATTCAAGTTCTTCATCATGCTGATCCTCATCTTTTTCATGAATTACTTTAGCCACTGCAGCTATAGAATCACCATCTTTAATATTTATTAGTTTCACTCCTTGAGTGGCACGCCCCATAACTCTTAAATCTTCAACCGCCATTCTAATAGCAATACCTGATTTATTTATTATCATTAATCCGTTTGAGTCGTCTACATTTTTGATAGCCACTAAATCACCTGTTTTTTCAGTAATAGAAATTGTTTTAACTCCTTTACCTCCTCTATTTGTTATTCTATAATCTTCTAGACGTGATCTTTTACCATATCCATTTGAGCTAACTACTAATATATTGCTTTCCATATCGTTCACAGCAACCATTCCTATTACCTCATCTTTATCATGTTGAAGTCTAATACCTCTAACTCCAGAGGCATTTCTCCCCATAGGTCTTGTTTTTGCTTCTTCGAATCTTATCGCTTTTCCGGATTTTAGCGCAAGCATAACTTGACTATTCCCATCTGTTAATTTAGCTTCTAGCAATTCATCATCTTCTTTGATAGTTATCGCATTAATTCCATTAACACGTGGTCTTGAATATTGCTCTAAACATGTCTTTTTCACCTGCCCTCTTTTTGTTGCCATTATCACATAGTGATTATTGATGTATTCATCATCTTTTAGATCTTTGGTGCAGATAAATGCTTTTACCTTATCATCTTGTTCAATGTTAATAAGATTTTGTATTGCTCTACCCTTAGAAGTCCTACTTCCCTCAGGAATTTCATAAACTCTCATCCAAAAACATTTACCTTTCTGAGTAAAAAACAACATATATTGATGATTGGTTCCAACAAATAGATCTTCTAGAAAATCTTCGTTTCTTGTAGTTGATGCCTTTTGACCAACACCACCTCTATTCTGGACTTTATATTCGTCTAATGATGTTCTCTTTATATATCCAGCGTGAGATATAGTAATAACTACTTTTTCATCAGGGATCATGTCTTCAATTGAAAGATCTCCCCCTGAATACTCGATAATAGACCTTCTTTCATCACCATATTTTTCTTTAATCTCTGCTAACTCTTCAGAAATAATATTCATTCTTCTTTTTTCGTCTGAAAGAATATCTTTAAGGTCTTCAATTAATTTTTTTATTTCTTCGTACTCATTTCTTAACTTATCCTGTTCTAAACCAGTAAGTTGTCTAAGTCTCATTTCTACAATGGCCTTTGATTGAATTTCAGAAAGTTTAAAAGTTTTAATTAAGTTATCTCTTGCATCCTCTGCATTTTTTGAGGCTTTAATTAATGCTATAACATCATCAATGTTATCAGACGCAATGATTAAACCTTCAAGTATATGGCATCTATCCTCAGCCTTTTTTAATTCAAACTTGGTTCTTCTAACTACTACATCGTGTCTATGATCTACAAAATGCTTAATCATATCTTTGAGGTTAAGCATTTGAGGTCGACCATTGACAAGCGCGATATTATTAACACTAAAGGATGATTGAAGTGGACTATATTTAAACAGTTTATTCAGCACTATGTTAGGAATAGCATCTCTTTTTAACACAAAAACGATTCTCATACCATTTCTGTCTGATTCATCTCTTATTGTAGAAATACCCTCTAACTTTTTATCATTAACCATATCTGCAATTTTTTTGATCATATCAGCTTTATTGACTTGATATGGTATTTCAGTTACAATTATTGATTCCTTCCCATCAACCTCTTCGATTTCAGCTTTACCTCGCATTACAACTTTACCTCTACCAGTATGAAAAGCTTCTTTTACTCCTTCATAACCATGAATAATACCACCAGTAGGAAAGTCAGGAGCTTTAACATACTGCATTAAACCATCAATATCAATAGAATTATCTTTGATATACTCAAGGGTACCATCAATGACCTCAGTTAAATTATGAGGTGGAATATTTGTAGCCATACCAACAGCAATGCCTGACGCACCATTAACAAGTAAAGCAGGAATCTTTGTTGGTAAAACTGTAGGTTCTTTTAATGTATCATCAAAATTTAATTTATAATCGACAGTGTCTTTTTCAATATCTGAAAGCATTTCTTCAGAAATCTTTTGCATTCTAGCTTCTGTATACCTCATTGCAGCTGGACTGTCTCCATCTACAGAACCAAAATTTCCTTGACCATCAACTAGCATATATCTTAAACTCCAATCCTGAGCCATCCTAACCATTGTATCATAAATAGCAGAATCACCATGTGGGTGATATTTACCCATAACTTCACCTACAATTCTAGCGGATTTTTTGTGTGCAGAAGATGCTTTAACCCCTAAATCATGCATGCCATATAAGACACGTCTATGTACAGGCTTTAAACCATCTCTAACGTCTGGAAGAGCTCTAGAAACTATTACTGACATTGAATAATCAATGTATGCAGATTTCATTTCATCCTCTATGTTAATCGGTATTAATTTTTCGCCATCATTCATAATAAAAAACTGTTTAATTATATCATATAAATAGTAGTAAACAAATATATGAATTTAACAAGATTATTTAAGCTAAAAATGTGCCATGAAACATATAATTTATTAACAATTTTAGGTTATAAATTTTAACTCAGTTTACTGTTGTTTTAAAAAATCTTTATGATTATTTTTACACAAAGTATTTTTATGGATGATAATTTTTCACCACGAGTAAAAGATGTAATCACTTACAGTAAAGAAGAAGCTCTTAGGTTGGGGCATGATTTTATTGGAACTGAGCACTTAGTTCTTGGTTTGGTAAGAAATGGTGAAGGAAAAGCTATAGATATATTAAACTTTCTCGGAATTGATTTAAATGAGTTGAGACGTAAAATAGAATCCTTAAACCCTATCAATTTTGACAATGAAACAAAGGAATCATCAAAGAAAAACCTTCATCTTACTAGACAAGCTGAGAGAGCTCTAAAAACTACCTTTTTAGAAGCTAAACTTTTCCAAAGCTCAGTCATAAATACTGCACATTTATTATTATGTGTATTAAGAAATGAAAATGATCCTACTACAAAAATTTTCAATAATATGGATGTTAATTATAATGTGGTTAAAGATGAGTATAAATCTATAATTGGTAAGGATGATTTTTCAGATGAATCAACAGATGAATCTGACCATTCTGAATTCGAAGAAGTTAAGGTGACTAAATCAATAAAATCAAAGTCTTCAAAGAAATCTAAAACACCTGTTCTAGACAATTTTGGTAAAGACCTTACAGCCATGGCTGAAAATGATGAGTTAGATCCAATTATTGGTAGAAATATTGAAATTCAAAGAGTTTCACAAATATTAAGTCGAAGAAAGAAGAATAACCCTTTACTTATTGGGGAGCCTGGAGTTGGAAAATCAGCAATAGCCGAAGGCTTAGCAATTAGAATCATTAAAAAGAAGGTATCTAGAGTTCTTTATAACAAAAGAATTATCTCATTGGATTTAGCAAGTTTAGTAGCAGGAACAAAATATAGAGGTCAATTCGAGGAACGAATGAAGGCTGTAATGAACGAATTAGAGAAAAATTCAGACATAATTCTATTTATAGACGAAATTCACACGATAGTAGGTGCTGGAGGTGCAACGGGAAGTCTTGATGCTTCTAACATGTTTAAACCTGCATTGGCTAGAGGAACAATACAATGTATTGGTGCTACTACACTAGACGAATACAGGAATTCAATTGAGAAAGACGGTGCACTTGAAAGAAGATTTCAAAAAATTATTGTCGAACAAACAAATGAAGAAGAAACATTAGAAATCTTAAAGAATATTAAAGATAAATACGAAGATCATCATAATGTTATTTATACTCATGAGGCTTTATTGGCATGTGTTAAATTAACCTCCAGATACATGACTGATAGATATCTTCCAGATAAAGCAATTGATGCTTTAGATGAGGCAGGTTCAAGAGTCCATTTAACAAATTTAGATGTACCACAGCATATTCATGATCTTGAGAAAGAATTAGAAGATGTAAAACTTAAAAAAAATACATCTGTTAAAAATCAAAAGTATGAAGAGGCAGCCAGCTATAGAGATAAAGAAAAAAATATAGAAAATAAGCTTAGTATAGCTCAAAATCAATGGGAGGAGGAATGCAAGAAAAACAAAGAAATTGTTAATGAAGAAAGTATTGCAGATGTAGTTTCAATGATGACAGGCATCCCTCTAAATAAATTAAAACAATCTGAAAGTAATAAATTATCCAAGCTTACGTCACTTGTTAAAGAAAATATTATTGGTCAAGATAAGGCAATAGAAAAAGTTGTTAGGTCTATCCAAAGAAATAGAGCAGGATTAAAGGATCCGAAAAAACCAATTGGATCATTTATATTCCTTGGTCAAACTGGTGTAGGAAAAACACAATTAACTAAAATTCTTGCGAAAGAATTGTTTGATAGCGAAGAAGCCTTAATCAGGGTTGATATGAGTGAATATATGGAGAAATTTGCCGTATCAAGATTAATTGGTGCACCCCCTGGGTATGTTGGTTATGAAGATGGTGGTCAATTGACAGAAAAAATAAGAAGAAAACCGTATGCAGTAGTTTTGCTTGACGAAATTGAAAAGGCTCATCCAGACATATTTAATATGCTTTTACAGGTTTTAGATGATGGTTTTTTAACAGATAGTCTTGGAAGAAAAATTGATTTTACAAATTGTGTAATTATAATGACATCTAACATTGGAGTTAAGAAAATTCAAGATTTTGGATCAGGGGTTGGGTTTGGTACCACTGCAAAAAAATCACAAGAGGATTCGTTTTCCAGAAAGACAATAATGAATTCTCTTAAGAAAAAATTTGCACCAGAATTTTTAAATAGAATTGATGAGGTAATTATTTTTAATTCATTATCAAAAGAGAATATTCATCAAATAATTGATATTGAGTTATCAAAATTATATCTAAGAATTGAGGAGTTAGGCTATAAAATCAAATTATCCAAAAAAGCTAAGGATTTCTTAGCTGACAAGGGATATGACAAAAAGTATGGAGCAAGACCATTGAAAAGAACTATTCAAAAGCACGTTGAAGATTTAATTGCCTCAGAAATACTTAATTCTATGATTAATCAAGGCGACACAATAAATATTGATTATACTTCAGGAAAAGATGAATTGAATATTAAAATTCAAAATAAAAAGGAGTCCAAGACATCAAAAAAATAAATCAATTTTTGTTTTCTTCTTTAAATAGCTAGAAACTTTTTTTATATCATTATAAAGCACTCTATCATCATTGATTTTCGAGCTTACAAATCTAATATTTGAAATAAATTCATTTATTATTTTAGATGATTTATAATTATTAAACTCTTTAGCCTGAACAGAAACAATAGTTTCAATTGCTAATATTTGGTATAAGTTATCAATTATATCCCTTAGTTGATTTGCTCCATTGGCTCCCATACTAACATGATCCTCTTGTCCATTTGAAGAAGTTATTGAATCAACACTTGAAGGTGTTGAGAGTTGCTTGTTGGAGCTCACCAAGCTTGCTGAAGTATACTGAAGAATCATTAAACCAGAGTTTAGCCCCGACTTAGAAGAGAGAAAGGGTGGTAAACTTCTTTTCCCAGATAATAAATTAAAAACTCTTCTTTCAGATATATTTCCAAGCTCAGACATAGAAATTTTTAGAAAATCTATTGCATAGGCTAAAGGCTGTCCATGAAAATTACCTCCAGAAATTATCTTACCATCTTCTAAAAATATTAACGGATTATCGGTTACCGAATTTATCTCTGTTGAAATTATATTAATACAATATTTTAAAGTGTCTCGAGTTGCCCCATGAACCTGTGGAATACATCTAAATGAATACGGATCTTGAACATTTTCTTTTTTTAAATCAATTATCTCCCCTCCTTTTAAATTCTTAAGAATATTTTTAGAAACATTAATTTGGCCTTCATAGGGTCTAATTTTTGAAATCAAAGGGTCAAATGGTGATAAACTACACTTAAATGCATCTAATGAAACACTTGCGATCAAATCAGAATAATTACAAATATTAATAGAATTAATCGTAGAATCAATAAGAGAAGCTAACATATATTGTGTTCCATTAATAAGAGCTAATCCTTCTTTTGCGCCTAGAGTTAAAGGATCAAGTTTAAATTTGCTTAGAATAATTTCAGTATTATATATTTTACCCTCAAATTCAACTTCTCCCAAGCCAATTAATGGTAATGACAGATGTGATAAAGGAGCTAGGTCCCCAGAGGCACCTAGTGAACCATATTTGTAAACAACTGGCAATATGTCATTGTTATAAAAAAATAAAAGTCTTTCAATAGTTTGAATTTTAATTCCGCTATAACCTTTAGTTAGCGAAATGATCTTTAACAGAATCATTAATTTGACGATTTTTGAATCGATTTTATCACCAACACCACATGCATGAGATTTTATTAAGTTTTCTTGAAGAACACATAGCTCGTTATTATTGATTTTTACATTATGTAAATCTCCAAAACCTGTATTAATTCCATAAAATTTATCATCAGAATTATTAATTGTATTTTCAAAAATCCTCCTAGATGCAATTATCTTTTCAATAATAGTATTATCAATAGATAGTTTAAAATCTTTATTGATGATTGTGCTAATATCAGCAAATGAAATGTTATTATCTTTTATAATGAAAGAACTCATTTAAAATAAATTTGAACTAAAATTAGTTAAATTTGAATTCACAAAAAATTTTTAGAATGAAGAAAACTGCACTTCATGATATTCATGAGGAATTGAATGCTAAAATGATTGATTTCGCAGGCTATATGATGCCGGTACAATATGAAGGCGTAAATATTGAGCATATAACCGTAAAAAAAAATGTTGGTGTATTTGATGTGTCTCATATGGGTGAATTCTATG
Organism: uncultured Bacteroidota bacterium; assembly: GCA_902519075.1. Taxonomy (GTDB): domain Bacteria; phylum Bacteroidota; class Bacteroidia; order Flavobacteriales; family Flavobacteriaceae; genus MED-G13. The sequence continues at coordinate 18,095 of CABYIO010000014.1, forward strand.
TACATGGAGATGAAGCAGAGATTTTTCTTCAATCAGTTTTAAGCAATGATATAAGTGTTTTAAAAAAGGGGCAAGCTCAATATAATTGCATTCCAAATGAAAAAGGAGGCATTGTAGATGATCTTATATTATATAAATTTGAAGATAACAGATTTATGCTAGTTGTTAATGCATCTAATATTGAAAAAGATTGGGAGTTTTTAAACAATAAGAATGTATATAATACTCAATTACTTAATGTTTCGGATAGCTTTTCACTAATTGCTATACAAGGACCTAATGCATTAGATGTTTTAAACCCTCTTTTTGATACTGAACTTAGTGAGATTAAATATTATCATTTTAAATACATTGATGGTATTATAGTTTCTAATACTGGCTACACAGGTTGTGGTGGTTTTGAAATCTATTGTAAAAATGAAATAGCAGGAGATTTATGGGCTAAAATATTTAAATCTGGAAAAAAATATGATATTAAGCCTATAGGATTGGCTGCAAGAGATACATTAAGGCTTGAAATGGGGTTTTGTTTATATGGAAATGATATCGACGATAACACCTCTCCTATTGAAGCAGGACTATCTTGGATTACAAAAACAAATAAAGAGTTTACATCAAGTAAAATATTTATAAAACAGAAGAAAGAAGGAATTAGTAAAAAATTAATTGGGTTTAAAATGCTCGAAAAAGGAATTCCAAGAAAAGATTATGATATTTTGAATAATGGAAATGAAATAATCGGCGTCGTTACATCTGGAACTATGTCTCCTTCATTAAACATTGGAATTGGTTTAGGTTATGTTAATATTGAAAATTCAGCTGTAGAGACGGAAATATTTATTCAAATAAGAAAGAATGTAAAAAAAGCTGTGATTATGAATATACCTTTTAAATAATTTATACATGGGAAGAGCATTTGAATTTAGAAAGGCCAGAAAAATGAAAAGATGGTCAGCTATGAGTAAAGCTTTTACAAGGATTGGTAAAGATATTGTAATTGCAGTCAAAGAAGGTGGTCCTGACCCAGATTCAAACTCAAAACTTAGGGCAGTAATTCAAAATGCCAAGTCTGTAAATATGCCTAAAGACAATATTGAAAGAGCTATTAAAAGAGCATCAGACAAGTCAGCTGGAGATTATAAAGAGGTGCTATTTGAAGGTTACGGCGTCTCAGGTATTGCTATATTGGTTGAAACAGCAACAGATAACAATACTAGAACAGTTGCAAATATCAGAAGCTATTTCAATAAGCATAACGGAAATTTAGGCACATCTGGATCAGTTGTTTTTATGTTTGATCACACCTGTAATTTCAAAATAAATAAAGAAAATATTGATATTGAAAATCTTGAATTTGATTTAATTGACTATGGAGTTGAAGAAGTTTTTGAAGAAGATGAAAATATCTTAATTTATGGTCCTTTTGATAGTTTTGGAGAAATTCAAAGAGAGCTAGAATCCAAGAAAATTGAAATTATTTCATCTGGATTTGACAGAATTCCAAATAATCTAAAGGAGGTTGGCAATGAGGATAGAGATGAAAATGAAAAGTTGTTAGAAAAAATTGAAAATGACGATGATGTTCAGAACGTTTTTCATAACATGAAAGATTAGTTTTTTTTATAAAAACTGTACTCCTTTACTTTCCCAATTACCCCGTCAAAGTAATTTTCTATATAATCAAAATCAGATTTTTTATTTCCTGTTGGATAAAATGGTTCAGAAATTATTGTTTTTTTATTCATATAATCCATGGATAACATAACTATTGGAACTTTCGCCTCAATTGCTATATAATAAAATCCTGATTTAAACTTTTTGACTCTTTTTCTTGTTCCCTCCGGAGCTAATGATAATCTAAACTCTTTATTATTATTGAAAATACTACCAATTTGACTAACCAAATTATTATTTGACGATCTATTGACAGGAACACCTCCAGTCCACTTTAAAAAAACACCTAAAGGAAATATGAAAAGTTCTTCTTTTGCTAAATAGCTCGACTTGAAATCAAGAGCACCTCTAATTAAAATTCCAAGATAAAAATCAACCCAATGAGTATGTGGAGCAGTAATAATTACTGATTTCTTTATAGAGTTAAGGGACGAAAAACTATCTCCTTCAATTTTCCATCTGATCAGATATTTTAAAATAAAATTATAAATTACCTTTTTCACAAAATATTTTTATCGCTTTTTGAATATCTTCTTCTGTATCAATCCCTATAAATGTTTCGTTTGAATTAATCATTTTAATTTTTATATCATTTTCTATTAATCTTAGAGCTTCAATTTTTTCAGATGATTCCAACTCTCCCACATTAAGTTTGGCAAACTCAATAAGAGATTTCTTTCTAAAGGCGTAGACACCAACATGTTTATGAGCTTTAGAAATATTTAAATCACTTTTAAAAGGAATTGAGTGCCTTGAAAAATAAATAGCATTATTGCTTACATCAGTGAAAACTTTGACGTTATTTGGGTTTTTTAGCTCCTTTTCGTCCTTTATTGGTGTCATCACGGAAACTATTCCAATGCTATTTTCCTTGTCATGTGTAAAAGTATTTAAAATGGTCTGAATAGTATTTGAATTAATAAAAGGCTCATCTCCTTGTACATTTATGATTATATCAGCTTCAATTTTAGATGCCACACCAGCTATTCTATCTGTTCCGGTTTGATAATTTGCATCATCAAATATGTATTTAATCTTACTGTTTTCTAATTCAGAAATAATTTCACGACTATTGGTAATAACAAGAACGTCATCAAAAAGATTAGAGTTTACTGTTGCCTCATAAGTTCTTGCTATCAATGACTTACCGCAAATTTCTCTTAGTAGTTTTTTGGGTAATCTAGTTGAATCTAACCTAGCGGGTATTGCAGCAACAATTCTCATATTACAAAATTAACATTAAAAGATATAATATTATTGTTTAAAGCCAATTAGATGTAATTTACTTTTTGCTCTAGTTATTGCGGTATATAACCATCTAAAAAAATCTTCATCCATTCCATTTGGTAAAAAAGGAAATTCAAGAAATATTGAGCTCCATTGACCACCTTGAGACTTGTGACAAGTAAATGAGTAAGCAAATTTAACCTGAAGAGCATTAAAAAACTTATTATTTTTAACGCCCATATGCCTCTTATATTTAGTCTTTACATTCATGTAGTCTTTTAATATTTCCTGATATAATTTATTCATTATGTTAAAATCCATTGCAGGAGTATTAATGAACAAAGAGTCTAATATTAGAACTGTTTCAAAAGGGGAAATTTTCGGATAATCTACCATTGATATTTTTACCTCCGCAAATTTAAATCCATATATATTTTGAATGTTATGAATTTCCTCGATTTTAATTATATCTCCATTTGCTATAAACCCTAAATCTCTCTTATTATTTAGCCAAAAATAATTATTCTTTATAACCATCAATAAGTCCCCAACCGAGATTATATTTTCGTTATTTAATATTTTATCTCTTACCGATCTGTTATAGAGATTTGCTCTTTTGTTGGATCTTACAATTATAGCTGTTTCTTCAATTCCATAATTATTGTATGAATCTTGGATTAGATTCATTAATTGTTCACCATCTTCAACTTTAACAACATCACTAAATATTTCCGAATTGAAACTTATATCTTCAAAAAAATCATTTTCAATTTTATTTCTAACGGACGTTGCAAATGATAATATACCAGACTCTTTTTCTTGCCTAACAACATCAGTAAGTTCCACAGAATTAATCGATTTATTATATTCCTTTTCTAAATACCCATCATCTAAAGCATAAGAAATATTTGATTTTACAGGTGGTAATTGAGCTACATCTCCGATTATCAACAACTTACATTTAAACCCTGAATAAACATATTTAATTATATTATCCAACAAAGATTGTGAAAATAAACCGACTCCATCTCCTCTATTTGTACTGATCATCGAGGCTTCATCTACTATAAATATTGTGTTTTTATGCTTATTTATTTTTAAAGTAAATTCTAGATTACCAGAGAAATTGTTTTTGGTATAAAATATCTCTTTATGAACTGTAAAAGCCTCCTTATTACAATATGACGAAAGCACCTTAGCAGATCTGCCTGTTGGAGCTAACAAAACAACACTTTTATTAATTTTCCATAAATTTTTTACAATGTTTGAAATTATATAAGTTTTTCCTGTTCCAGCGTATCCTTTTAAAATAAAAATTTCATCATTTATTTTGTTTTCAATAAATGAAATGATTTTTTCTAAAGCTAATTCCTGTTTTTTATTTAATTGATTTTGAAGGTTTTTTGTTATAATTGACGATAGATTTTCCTTCATATTCACAATAAAATTAGATTATCAAATATATAAATGTTTTTTATTGCTATAGATTTTTACAAATAAAAAAAAATTGTAGTTTTGTTTATCTCATAAAACTCTGATAAATCATGATGAAGATTTTTCTTTTCTTATCCCCTTTTATTGCTATCGGTATTGTATACTATGTTAAAACAAGAATGCAAGACAAACACAGGCCTTATGTGTTAGGCAGCATATGGTTTCTTATACTTGTATTTGCTTCTCTTCTTTTTACTTCCATATATGATGAAATAAAATTTGATGAAGTTAAAAATGCAAGATATCAGCTTGTAATAAAGAATCTTAAAGATATAAGGGACACTCAGCTTGCTCATCGAACAGTTAAAGGAGTTTTTCAAGATAATTGGGATAGCTTAGTGAAATTTGTTGAAATTGATTCATTTACAATCACCCAAAGAAGAGATTCTAGTGTTCTTGACAAAGAAATGACTAAAAGATATGGTGGGGTTAAGACCTTTAAGGATATTGTAATTGTTGATACATTAGGCTTTATTTCCGTCAAAGACTCCTTATTTGGTTTTGATGACAGGTATCTTAGTATGATGTATGTACCTTTTTCCAAAGATGATCAAACAAGATTTCAGCTCAAAGCAGGTTTTTTAAATCAAAATGGTATAGATATACCTGTGTTTGAAGCCTTTGTGAAAAAAAGAGTTATTCTCTATGACCAATCCCTAAACTTGGTTTTAAAGGAAAATCAAGTACAATCTGTTGATGGTGTAAATGGTTCATCATTAAAAATTGGATCGATGAATGAGGTGAACACAAATGGAAATTGGCCAAAAAACTACTCAAAAGACAACTAAAATAGATTCTTACATCAATAATAGCTCATTAGCAATCCATATAAATGAAAGTTGGGTTATCTTTTGTTTATTTAATCATCAAAAGCTTTCTAGTTTAAACAAAGTCAGGTTTTTACACAAGAAAAAATCGAATTTTATTCTCAAAACAATCAGGAAATACATTAAATCTTTTTCTAAAGAAGATATTCCATCTGAGGTTAAATTAATATATTATAACAAAACATCAACCCTTGTTCCCTCCACTTTATATGACCATAAAAACTCGTTAAACTATTTGAAGTATAATGCATCGATTAAAGTAGATGATATAGCTGCTAATGATCAAGTTTTAAATCACGAAATAAACAACGTTTATATTCCTAATACTGAAATAAATAACTTCATATTTGAGAAATTTAAAACATTCGATTTTTATCATTACAGCTCATTAATTATAGAAAAAATTTCAAATGAATTGGTCGAAAATTTCTCTGAAAAGGTTTATGTTAATATAAATGATGGATTTTTTGACATCTTATTTTTTAAAGACAAAAAATTAGAATTTTACAACTCCTTTGATCATAATTCAAATGAAGACATCTTATTTTACTTATTGTTTTGCTTTTCAGAATTAAAATTAAATCCAGATAAAATACACACTGTTTTTAGCGGGTCTATAGATTTAGACTCTAAATTATATGAGCTTATTTACAGATATGTGAGAAATGTTGAGTTAATAGATCCACTAGATATTGATGGTGTTGACTGTAATGTTTTAAATTCTAATATTTTATTAAGTGAATTCTAATGAGAATAATCTCCGGAGAATTTGGTGGTAGAAGAATAAAAATACCAAGAAATTTACCAATTCGACCCACAACAGACCAAGCTAAAGAAGGTATATTTAATATAGTTTCAAATAAAGTTGATCTTGTGGGTTTAAAAATACTTGATTTATTCTCGGGATCAGGGATGGTTGGATTAGAATTTATATCAAGAGGAGCGAAAGTTACATTTATTGAAAAAAATGTTCTATGTGTAAAACATATATCATCAACATTAAATGAATTAAATATAACATCAAAAATCATAAAACAAGATGTTTTTAAATTTTTGTCTAATTGTAATTCAAATTTTGATATAATTTTTGCTGATCCACCATATTCTTTCAATGAAGAAGATTATAAAAAACTAATTAATTTGGTTGAAAATAATTTTTTAAATGATAGTTCTATTTTGTTTATTCTTGAACACTACAAAAAAAAAGATTTTCGAAAAGTAAATAACTTTGTAGATAATAGAAACTACGGAGATTGTTCTTTTACTTTTTTCCAACAAAAAAGCGGGTAATACCCGCTTTTCAGTGAATCTATAAGCCGAATTCTGTACTTTATTAAAAAGTTCTTGTCATTTATCTTGACATATAGTTGCCTATATGTTCTAGCTGCCCACCCTCCAGCATCGAGCGTACAACTCTCAAAAGCTGGTTTACATGGCATTTCACCGCACAGAGTTTACATGATTTCACTACAGCATTACCTGTACATACTTTCTGTTGCACTTTTCCTAACCTTTCGATTGATGGTCGTTAACCATTGTGCTGTACTTTGGTGTTCGGACTTTCCTCTATAAATAGCGACAAGACGATTCACAATACAAATATAACAATGTTAATATATATCAATAATTAAAACATTTAATTATTAAAAAAATGTACTCGTTTTTATATATTTAAACAATTATTTAGCACATAGAAAATATGAGTGATTTTTTAGTTTCTGCACGAAAATATAGACCTTTAAATTTTGAAGATGTAGTAGGACAGCAAGCTATTACTTCAACACTTAAAAGTGCAATTTCAAATAATAAATTGGCACAAGCATTATTATTTACAGGACCCAGAGGAGTTGGGAAAACCAGTTGTGCTAGAATCGTTGCTAGAGAAATTAACAATTTTAAAATTAATGATGATAACTCTTACAATATATTTGAATTAGATGCAGCATCTAACAATGGAGTTGAAGGAATAAGAAATTTAATAGATCAAACCCGAATTCCTCCTCAAACAGGAAAATACAAAGTCTACATAATTGATGAAGTTCATATGTTGTCATCAGGAGCATTTAATGCATTTTTAAAAACATTAGAGGAACCACCCTCACACTGTATCTTCATTCTTGCAACAACTGAAAAACATAAAATAATTCCTACCATTCTTTCTAGATGCCAGATTTATAACTTTAAGAGAATAACTATTGATGATATAGTAAGTCATCTTAAAAAGATTTGCCAGATTGAACAAATTGAATTCGAAGATGAAGCATTAAAACAAATTGCAAGCAAATGTGATGGTGCAATGAGAGATGCGCTCCAGCTATTTGATAAAGTTGTTGGAGTTAATAAAAAAATAACCTCACAAATGGTTGTTGAAAATCTAAATTCTATTGGTTTTGATACATTTTTAGAAATAGTTAATCTAATTAATAAAAAAGATATACCAAATTTAATTAATTCGACAAATGCTGTTCTTGACCAGGGAATTTCTGGAGACTTGTTTTTATCTGGTCTTTCCTCATTTTTCAGAGATATCCTAGTTAGTAAAAATAAATTATCTCACAAGCTCTTAAACTACGATGAATCAAAAATTAATAAATTAACCCACTTGGGTTCAGGTTTAAATTATGATTTCCTGATTGAATACATTAATATCTTAAATGAATCCGAAATAAATTTTCAAAAAAGTATAAATCAAAGACTATTGGTTGAGCTATCTATATTAAAAATTTCATCCCTTGAGTTAGACGATAAAAAAAAAAAATTTAAATATAAATTAATTCCTGTTTCTACATTTCAAAGCCAGGTTTTTAATTCTCACAGGTCAAAAGTAAAAGTTCAAAAGAAATCAAAACCAGTTGCAGATATAAATCTTACTGATTTTGAAACATCTACTCTATCACTCAAAAGCATTGAAAAAGAGAAAGATATTGTTGATGATAAACATAATATTGATGAAGATTATGATGAAGGAAAAAATATAACCCTAAGGGATATTACTGAAACTTGGGAAGAGTATGCTAATAACCAAGAAGATAAGGGAAGATATATTATAGCGTCAATACTTAGAATTTCGCTACCTGAATTCGAAGACAGCACGATAATATACTCTGTACCGAACAATACAACTTCAATTGAGGTTGATCAAGAAAAGCAACAGATAATTCAATTTTTTAGAGCAAAGCTTAATTCAAAAATTGATATTTCATTAAAAGTTGATAAAAGCATTGATAAAAAGGTGGCTTATACGAATAAGGAGAAGTATCAATTACTTAAGGAAAAAAACCCTCTGATTGAAGATTTAAAAAATCAATTTAAGTTATCAATCTAATTTCTGTACCCTCTTTATCCATTTTTAAGGGCTTAAACGATCATTTTTCCAAATATCCTTAATCAGAGTAAACCTAATCCTGTCATGCAGTCTATTTTCACCTCCTTGCCAAAATTCATACTCAATTGGTTTGATTATATACCCTCCCCAATTATTAGGTCTTAAAATTTCTTTGTTGAAATACTCCTTGCTGAGTTGATTGAATTTTTTTATAATATAGTCCTTAGATTTAATGATTGAACTTTGATTTTCTGATACAAGTGCTCCAAGTTTACTACCTTTTGGTCGGGAATTAAAATATTTTGTACTAAAATCATCTGTTGTCTTTGTTGCAATCCCTTTTATGATTACCTGTCTCTCAAAGTCTTCCCAAAAAAAGGAAATTGAAACTTTATTATTTTGATCGATTGAAACAGCTTTATTACTATTATAATTTGTAAAAAAAACAAATCCGTCTGGAGAATAATATTTTAATAATACTATGCGTCCGTTAGGATATCCAGATAAGCCAATTGTAGATAATGTCATTGCGTTAATCTCTGATTTGCTATTTTTTGAGCTAACTTCCTTAAACCAATTATCAAATAAAAAAAATGGGTCCTTTGGAAGTTCTTTATCTATTAAAGAATTTTTAGAGTAGGACTTTCTTAAATTACTTATGTCTCTTAGCATAATACAAATTTAAATAATAAATCCTCTTTATTCTACACTTCTATTTTTTTTCCTTCCTCCGAAATCACAACATTTTTAAAAATAGTTACAACTTCCGAAATGAAATCATTATAGTCATCATATCTAGAGGAAAAATGACCAATTAAAAGTTGTTTTACTTTCCCTTTTTTAGCGAGTCTTGCAGCATCTATCGTAGTTGAGTGTAATGTAAGGGATGCTTTATCTTTATCTTTTTTTAGAAATGTAGTTTCGCAATACAGAAGATCTACTCCTTGAATGTTTTTGATTAATTCCTCAAAATAAGCTGTATCACTGCAATACGCAAATGACTTTGGTCTATCCCCTTCTTTTGTCACATCTAAATAATTAATTTCAACTCCTTTATCATTTATAACATTTTCTCTCTTAGTTAGTTTGTTAAAATAAATCTTATTTATATTCTTATCTAATGCTTTTTTTAGAATTAGCTTTCTTTTTTTTTCTTTTTCCCTGATTAAAAATCCATTTGTATAAATCGAATGCTTTAAAGGAAAAGCATCAATTGAAAAGTGAATGTTGTTAAATATATTTATTTTGCTATCATTATTTAAAACTTTTAAATCTAACTGATAACTTAAACTCATCTTTGAATACTTTAAATGGGCTTGAATAATTTTAAATACTGACAAAGGACAAAAAACAGTTAACTTCTTATCTCTTTTAAGTAGCGATAAAGTTGAAATAAGTCCAATTAAGCCAAAATAGTGGTCTCCATGAGCATGACTAATTAAAATTATTTCAATCTTTGAAAACTTTATTTTATTTTTTCTTAATTGATGTTGAACTCCCTCACAACAATCAATTAAAATATTAGAATTACATACATTAAGAAGTAAGGAAGTAGAAAATAACCCAACCTTTGGAATAGCACCTTGAGAACCCAAAACTGTTACTTTCAACGGTCAAAATTTTTCTTTGCCAACAAGTAAATAACAGCCATTCTGATTGCTACTCCATTTTCAACCTGATCTAATATTATTGAGCTATTTGAATCAGCTACTTCACTCGTAATTTCCACTCCTCTATTTATTGGACCTGGATGCATAATTACAATATCTTTATTAACCCTTTGTAATCTATCCATAGTAAGCCCATAGTACTTTTTATATTCTCTAACCGATGGGAAGAAACTATCAGACATTCTTTCATTTTGTAATCTTAGCATGTTTGCAACATCACACCATTGTAAAGCTTCATCTAAATCTGTTTCAACCTTTACCCCAAAATCTTTCAAATATTTTGGAATAAGAGTATTTGGGCCACAAACTTTTATATTTGCACCTTGCAACTGTAGTGCAAAAATATTTGATAAAGCAACCCTGCTATGAAGTATATCTCCTACAATTAAAATATTTTTATTTTGTAAATCTCCTATTTCTTGACGCATTGAATAAGAATCAAGTAAAGCTTGTGTTGGATGTTCATGAGAACCATCACCTGCATTTATAATTGTGGCATTTACTTTTTCTGATAATAATTGCGGAGCGCCAGGATTAGAATGCCTAATTACAATCATATCAACTTTCATTGATAAAATATTATTGACCGTATCTATTAATGATTCACCTTTTTTCACCGATGATTGTGAGGAGGAAAAATTTATAACAT
>CABYIO010000015.1 GCA_902519075.1 uncultured Bacteroidota bacterium
AACATATTGATAATTAATTACTGAACGATTAAATCTCCATTGACGAAGACTGACCCCATATTTCTAAATTCGCCCGAAATTGTAAGGGAATATGAATCGTTTAATGTCATACTTGCAGATGAATAAATAGTGAGGTTATTGCATGTTGCATTGGAGCCTGTAATAGTTGGGTAATTAGACGAACCGGTTGGGATTATCACATTTACATCCGCTGTTGGCACATTTCCAGTGGACCAGTTTGAGCCAGTATTCCAATCTGTAGAAATAGCACCTTTTTTCCATATCGCATTATGAAATTTTGGAGTCCAATCAGTTCCACTAGTCCAAGATTCACCGACTTCAAAAGCACCAATATCTGCTCCTGATCCAGCGTTGGTATGCGGAATAAGTTCATTCATCTGCCTTGAACTTCCAGTGATAGGTGTATAATTAAAATTTGATGAAGGGCCATAGGTTGATGTTCCAGACGGAGTATTGGTTAGTGTTACCCCTTGATCAATAATTGTATTACTTGTAGGGTGGTAACGTGATTCAATTTTTTCTGTAGATGAGTTGTAATTGATTAAGCTCTCAACATCTGCATTATAGTTAATCCCTGTCCTTGTTACTCCTGCAGTTGAAATACTTATTTGATCTATATTATTTTGTGAACTACCAACGCCAGCAGTTGCATTATAATAGGTGTCAGTACTTATACAAACTCTCCAAAAATCATCATCATCATCATTATCTGTACCATTGTCGTCCTTAAGATAACCATAATCTGAACCACCAGCATTTCCAGCTATTGGCATTGGACTGTCCGCATCGAGTAAAAATGATGTAGCACTCCGATGTGCCCCTATTTTTTCAGCAAGGTTATTATATAGCCAAGTATTTGTATTTGAACAACCTTCAGAAAGAATTACAATATCATTTTTATTATTTTGGGTATTGATAATTGTATTATGAGCAATAATTTGGTTGTTTCCCTTTATCATTAAGCCATTTGTGTTATCAGCAATATTGTGATGCATGATTCCATAGCTTCCTGCTTCAGATGCGTCTCCGCCAGGTGCATCATATCTAAATGCATATTTTTCAGTGTCATAAACATAATTATGATGAACAACAGAGCCTTCAACATAATTCTTAGTACCCTGAAATACAGCACCATCTGACTGCAACAATCCAGTATTTGTCACTTTATTGTAGCTGAAAATTGACTGTCGACCAGGCAAAACAGTAGCAGAAGCACCAGTAGTATGAATTAAATTATTGTCAAATATATTTGAAGTACCAACACAATATATAGAAACCATCAAACCTTCAAGATCAGAACAGCTCCAATCAATGTGATGAAAATAATTGTTTTCAATTTTATTTCCATCGCCGTAAATCCTCAAAGCTTCTCCCTCTGTATTTTCAAACAAACATTTTAATATGTGATTGTTGTCAACATCATTATCGTTTGAAGCAGTACCAAGTTGAGTAACATTTGGAGTGCCTACCCCATTTATTGTTCCAAGCATTCTTCGGGAAGCACTTGGAAAATAAAAATTGCATTCCTCTATAATATTATTATCAGAATTACCAGTCATTTGAAAAGTCGTTGCAAAAAAGTTAATTCCCTTTAATTTGACATAATTAGCATCACTGAAAGTAACTCTATAATCTGTTGTTTTTGCTTTTATTGACCTACTTGACGGATCTAATCCGTCATCAGGAAAAAGGTAGAGGATATTATTTGTCTTATCATGAAACCACTCATTATTGGTGTCAATGAATTCTTTTTTACCCTCAAAGAAATAATAATGATGCTTTGGCTTGTAGCTACCCGTTAAATCTGATGAATTATAAGAGATAACGTCACTTGCTAAATTGTGATCAGTAATTTCCACGGTCGAGGTTTTAAATGAACCGATATTTAGAATTCCAATTGAACCATCCAAATTAATTGTTCCAGGATCGTGAACACTAGTATCAATTGTTAATGATCCATTTGAACTATTACCCTCATCACCCTCAGCCCATGTTGAATGAGAAAATATGGAATCATCATTAAACTGAGCATTTGGCCACCTCGCATTTACCATTGGTTGATCATCAACAAAAAGCTGTGTAATATCTCCCGTGTAGGACAATTGATATGCCCCAGAAACATCATTATAATTTTCCCAATTTCCGACCACATCAACTGTACCGTCAATCGTAACCACCTCATTTGGATAATTTTCAATTGTGATTAAATTTCCGTCTGTACCATTGTTTGTAATGGTTAATGTTTCCCTGTAAGTACCACCTCTGATGTAAAGTCTGTCTCCTGCACCTATCTTGTTATCTAATGCATACTGAATTGTTTGACAAGGGGAGACTTCAGAACCGCAACTTGCGTTATCAGTTCCTGACGATGAAACATGATAATCGGCTGAATAAATATTAAAAAATGAAAGAAATAAAATAAATAAAAGTCTTTTCATAACTAATCTACTTTTGAGCCCCAACCTCTCGATTTTAATTCAACCATTGAATTATCTCTTAAAACAAAGTTTTTACCAGCATTTTTCTCTTTTATATATCCAATAACAGTCAAATTTGGATTACCCTTAATTTTTTCATAATCTTTTTGAGAAATAGTCATTAAAAGCTCATAATCCTCACCTCCATTAAGTGCAAGAGTTGTAACATTTAACTTAAACTCTTCACAGGTAGAAATTAGTTGTGGATCAAGTGGTATCTTATTTTCATACAAATCACATCCAACTTCACTTTGGTTACAAATGTGAAGTAATTCAGACGAAAGACCATCACTTACATCAATCATAGATGTAGGCTTCACATTGATTTCTTCAAGCAGCCTAACAATATCTTTTCTCGCTTCTGGTTTCAATTGTCTTTCAATCAGATATGTATACTGATCAAGATCAGGTTGATTTTTAGGATTAACTTTAAACACTTCCTTTTCTCTTTCAAGAATTTTTAAGCCCATAAATGCAGAGCCCAAATCACCACTTACTACAATCAAATCATTAGGTTTTGCTCCATTTCTGTATACGACATCCTTTAAATTAGCTTCACCTATTGCGGTTACAGAAATAGTTAAACCGGTTACTGATGATGTCGTATCACCACCAACAAAATCAACATCATATTTATCACAAGCCAAGGTAATTCCAGCGTATAATTCTTCCATTGCCTCTTTAGTGAACCTGTTTGAAATAGCTATTGAAACTGTAATATGTTTAGCAATACCATTCATTGCATATATATCTGATAAGTTAACCATTACAGCCTTGTAACCTAGATGTTTTAGAGGCATGTACGATAGGTCAAAGTGAACACCTTCAACTAAGAAATCTGTTGAAACTAATACTTTTTTTGATTTGTAATCTAAAACAGCAGCATCATCTCCAATTGACTTAATAGTTGATTTATGCTTAATTTTTAAATCTTTGGTAAGAAGATCAATAAGGTTAAATTCACCCAAGTCTTCTAATTTGGTTAGATTTTTATTTTTGTTTTCCAACATGAAGGCAAATTTACATTCTTTTAGTTAAATCTATGTTAATCAGATCCGCAATATTGATAATATTTTTAAAAAATATGCGGTTATGTCGTATATTTGTAGTTCGATTAAATTTAGTGGTGTGATTAGTATTTCAGAAGTTGCAAAAAATAAGGTAATATCCTTGATGAAAGATGATGGTTTTAACCATAAATCTGACTTTGTTAGAGTTGGGGTTAAAAGCGGGGGTTGTTCAGGTCTTTCTTATGAAATGAAATTTGACAATAAAATAGAAGAAAATGATAAAATTTATGAGGATAATGACATCAAAATTATAGTCGATAAAAAAAGTTTATTATATCTAGCTGGCACCACTTTAGAGTACTCAGGCGGATTAAATGGTAAGGGATTTGAATTCAGCAATCCAAATGCAAATAGAACTTGTGGTTGTGGAGAAAGTTTTTCATTATAAAAAGTATGAGTAAATACACGGAAGATGATTTAAAAAAAGAATTAGAAACCAAAGAGTATGAGTATGGTTTCTACACAGACATAGAATCTGACAAATTACCTGTGGGTTTAAATGAAGAGATCATTGTAGCTATTTCTAAGAAAAAAGAAGAGCCTGAATGGATGACAGATTGGAGATTAGACGCATTTAAAAAATGGAAAGAGATGAAGGAGCCAGAATGGGCAAATGTCAAATATGAAAAGCCTGATCTTCAAAAAATTTCTTATTACTCTGCTCCATCAAACAAACCAAAATACAACAGCTTAGATGAAGTTGATCCAGAATTACTCGAAACCTTTAAAAAGCTGGGTATTTCTGTTGACGAACAAAAGAAATTGGCTGGGGTTGCAGTGGATGTAGTAATTGATTCTGTTTCTGTTGCAACTTCATTTAAAGATACCTTAAGTGAAAAAGGAATTATCTTTTGCTCAATGAATGAAGCAATTAAAAAGCATCCAGAACTTATAAAAAAATATATAGGAACTGTAATACCAAAAACCGATAATTACTATGCTGCTTTAAACTCAGCGGTCTTTAGTGATGGATCATTTTGTTACATCCCAAAAGGGGTTAAATGTCCAATGGAATTATCAACTTACTTCAGAATTAACGAAGCAGGAACAGGTCAGTTTGAAAGAACATTAGTTGTTGCTGACAAAGGAAGTTATGTAAGCTACCTAGAGGGATGTTCTGCTCCCAGCAGAGACGAAAACCAATTACATGCAGCAGTTGTGGAACTTATTGCATTAGACGATGCTGAAATAAAATATAGTACCGTACAAAACTGGTTTCCAGGTGATAGTGAAGGAAATGGTGGAGTATTCAATTTTGTAACTAAAAGAGGATTGTGTGAAAAGAATGCAAAAATTTCTTGGACACAAGTAGAGACCGGAAGTGCAGTAACATGGAAATATCCTTCATGTGTATTAAAAGGTAAAAATTCTGTTGGAGAGTTTTACTCAATAGCGGTAACAAATAACTTTCAACAAGCTGATACAGGAACTAAAATGATACATCTTGGAGAAAACACCAAGTCTACCATAATCTCAAAAGGAATTTCTGCTGGCAAATCACAAAATAGTTACAGAGGACTTGTACGTATAAACCCAAGAGCAAAAAACTCAAGGAACTTTTCACAATGTGATAGTCTCTTAATTGGAAATGAGTGTGGCGCGCACACATTCCCATATATTGAAACAAAAAATAAATCTGCTAAAATAGAGCATGAAGCCACAACAAGTAAAATAGGGGAAGATCAGATTTTTTACTGTAACCAAAGAGGAATTGATACTGAAAAAGCTATAGCGCTTATTGTTAATGGTTTTAGCAAAGAGGTTCTAAATAAACTTCCAATGGAGTTTGCGGTGGAAGCTCAAAAATTATTAGAAATAAGTTTAGAGGGCTCTGTAGGATAAAAATATATTATGTTAAAAATTAAAAATATACACGCAAAAATTGAAGACAAAGTTATTCTTAATGGAATTGAACTTGAAATTAAAGCTGGTGAGATTCATGCAATCATGGGGCCTAATGGATCTGGTAAAAGCACCTTAGCTTCTGTAATTACTGGTAAGGAAGAATATGAGATAACAGACGGTCAGATTCTATTTGAAAATGAAGACTTAGAGGAAGTATCTCCAGAGGAAAGAGCGCATAAAGGAATATTTATGTCATTTCAATATCCAATTGAAATTCCTGGAATTACAACTACCAACTTTATTAAAACTTCGATTAACGAAACAAGAAAAGCTAGAGGTGAAAATGATATGCCTGCTAAAGACATGCTTAAAATGTTAAGGGAGAAATGTGATTTATTAGATATTGATCAAAAATTTCTTTCTCGGTCTATAAATGATGGTTTTTCTGGGGGAGAGAAAAAAAGAAATGAAATTTTTCAAATGGCTATGTTAGAACCTAAACTTGCAATACTTGATGAAACTGATTCAGGTCTTGATATCGATGCATTAAAAATTGTTGCTAACGGAGTAAATAAATTAAAGAGTCAAGACAATGCAGTGATGGTAATTACACATTATCAGAGGCTTTTAGATTATATTGTTCCTGATTATGTTCATGTATTATTTGACGGTAAAATCGTTAAGTCTGGAACAAAAGATTTAGCTCATGAATTAGAGAAAAAAGGATATGACTGGATAAAAGAGGAAGTAAATAAGTAAACATGTCACAGCTTAAAGAAAAATTATTATCATCTTTTATCGCATTTGAGGAGCAAAAAAATGTTGACTCTTATGTACACGGGATAAGAACAAAATCAATCAAAAAATTTGAAAAAGAAGGTTTCCCAACAAAAAAAATGGAAAGCTGGAAATATACTTCGCTAAAAAAAGTGCTCGATTACGACTATAAATTATTTCCTACTGTCACTGAAGCTTTAGAATTCAAAGACATCAAAGATTTTTTAATTGACGATATTGAATCATACAAAATCATTTTTGTTGACGGAAAATATTGCTCGCATCTTTCTGAAACGACTCATGATGGAATGGATATTTGTATTTTATCCTCTGCACTTTCTCAATCAAAATACGATCTTGTAATTGAAAATTATTTTGATGAAATTGCAAAAAAAGATGGAATAACGTCACTTAATACTGCCTTCTCAAGTGAAGGGTCATATATACATATTCCAAAAAATGTACAGGTTGATAAACCCATTCAAATAGTTTATTTTTCAACTGGTAAAAATGAATCCGTGCTTTACCAACCTAGGAATTTGATCGTTGTAGACGAAAATTCACATGTTGAAATTATTGAAAGGCATCAGAGTTTAAGCGAGAATAGAATTTTGGTTAATAGTGTTTCTGAAATATATTGTAATCAAAGGTCAATTGTGCAGCACTATAAAATTCAAGATGATAATAGAAATGCATCATTAATTGATAATACATTTATAAGTCAACAAAGAAACAGTGACTACACACTTCATACATTTTCTTTCGGAGGTGAATTAACAAGAAATAATCTTAGTATTTTTCAAAATGGTGAAAGAATTGAATCAACAATAAAAGGAATTACTATTATAGGAGAAAATCAACATGTTGACCACAATACTCTTATTCATCACAAAGAACCAAACTGTAATAGTTATCAAGATTATAAAGGAATTTTTGGAGAGAATTCTGTTGGCGTTTTCAATGGGCAAGTTCTCGTTGAAAAAGAGGCTCAAAAGACCAATGCCTTTCAGGCAAATAATAATATTTTAATTTCAGATAAAGCAACTATCAATACAAAACCGCAACTTGAAATATTTGCGGATGATGTTAAATGCTCTCATGGATGCACTGTAGGTCAGTTAGATAAAAACGCACTATTTTACTTAAGATCTCGTGGTATCCCTGAAAAAGAAGCTACTGCTTTGCTCATGTTTGGTTTTGCAAATAAAGTATTAAGCAGCGTAAGTATTCCCGAAGTCAAAACAAGAATTAATGATATTATTGCTAAAAAACTTGGGGTCAAAATAGGTTTTGATATTTAAAATGGAAATTTTAAAAAACATAGAATCAATCAGAAATGATTTTCCAATTCTAAACACTAAAGTAAACGGTAATCAATTAATCTATTTTGATAATGCAGCAACATCTCAAACCCCTAATTGTGTTATAGATTCTATTTCAGATTATTATAAAAATCTTAATTCAAATATTCATAGAGGAGTACACAAATTAAGTCAATTAGCTACAGAAAAATACGAGGAATCTAGAAAAAAGTTTAAAGAACATTTAAATGCTAGAAGTGCTAGTGAAATTATTTTCACTTCAGGGACCACACATAGTATTAATCTTATATCTAACGGTTTTACTGGATTTTTAAAAGAAGGTGATGAAATTATCGTTTCACAACTCGAACATCACAGTAATATAGTTCCTTGGCAAATGCTATGTGAAAAAACAGGAGCAATTATGAAAGTTATTCCAATGAATGAAAAAGGTGATTTAGATCTTTCTGAATTTTCAGCTCTTTTAGGAAATAAAACCAAAGTTGTTTTTGTTAATCATGTTTCTAACGCATTAGGTACTGTTAATCCAATCGAAACTATAATTGAAAAATCACATAATGCAGGTGCAGCTGTTTTAATTGATGGTGCTCAAGCAGCTCCACATTTTGAAATCGATGTAAGAAAACTTGATGTTGATTTTTATGTCTGTTCAGCACATAAACTTTGTGGTCCAACGGGTGTTGGAATATTGTATGGTAAAAAAGAATGGCTTGAAAAACTACCTCCATATCAAGGTGGTGGGGAAATGATTGACCAGGTATCTTTTGAAAAATCTACCTATGCTGATCTTCCAAATAAATTTGAAGCTGGAACACCTAATATCTCAGGTGTAATTGCCTCTGGAATAGCCTTAGATTATATAAATAAACTTGGTCTTGAAAATATCAAGGAATACGAAGATTATTTACTTGACTATGCTACCGCTAAGCTTGAAGAAATTGATGGAATAAAAATATATGGCGAATCTAAAACTAAGGTCTCTGTAATCTCTTTTAATATTGGGGAAATACATCCTTATGATATTGGTAGTGTTATTGATAATTTAGGAATCGCTGTTAGAACTGGACATCATTGTGCCCAACCTATAATGGATTATTTTGATATTCCAGGAACAATTAGAATCTCTTTTAGCTTTTACAACACAATAGATGAGATTAATATTTTAATTGATACACTCAAAAGAGCTTCAAAAATGTTATCTTAATCTCAAATAAACATTTATTTAAAAATCACACTTGAAGATCAGTAATATACAAAATGAAATCGTTGAAGAGTTTGATATATTTGACACATGGATGGATAAATACGAATATCTGATTGAACTAGGTAAATCTGTTCCCAAGATTAGTGAAGAAAATAAAAAAGAAGAAAATATAATAAAAGGTTGTCAAAGTAAGGTGTGGCTTCATGCGGAAAAGCAAGATGGATTGGTTAAATTTCACGCTGACAGTGATGCGATAATTACTAAAGGAATTATTAGCTTATTGATAAGAATATTTTCAAATCAAAAACCTGAAGATATAATTAACGCCGACACGGATTTTATAGACAAAATTGGCTTAAGACAGCACTTATCTCCAAACAGAGCTAATGGCTTAAATAACATGATAAAAAAAATAAAATTTTACGCGATTGCATTTTCAAAAACTAATTAAATGACAAAAGAAAAGTTTGATCCTAATATTATTGGTGAAAAAATTATAAAAACAATTAAGACAATTTTCGATCCGGAGATTCCAGTAGATATTTATGAGCTTGGCCTAATTTATGATATTATGATCAACGAGAATTTTGATGTAAAAATTATGATGACTTTGACAACACCAAATTGCCCTGTCGCAGAAACACTTCCTATCGATGTGGAAGAAAAAGTGAAAACAGTTGAAGGAGTAAAAGATGTGAAAGTTGAAATTACTTTTGAACCTGCTTGGTCTAAGGATTTAATGAGTGATGAAGCAAAATTAGAATTAGGAATTTTATAAGATTATGAAGAAAATAGGTATTGATGCAATTTCATATTACGTCCCCTCTATTTATTTATCTATTGAAAAACTTTCAGAGCATAGAAACCTAGATTTTCAAAAATTAAATAAAGGTCTTGGATTAGAAAAAATGGCAATTGCCGACTCTAACGAAGATCCGTCCTCATTTGCAGCAAACGCTCTTATTAAGTTGTTTGAGAAAAATAATATTGATCCAAAAGAAATTGGAAGAATATATATGGGAACAGAAAGTGCACTAGATGCTTCTAAACCCTCAGCCACATATGCTACAGATTTGGTGGAAAAATATTTTTCTAAAAAATTTGGAGAAAGGTGTTTAAAAAATTGTGATATAGCCGACTTGACCTTTGCTTGTATAGGTGGGGTCGATGCTTTACAAAATACAATCGATTGGGTTTCAGTTAATTCTGGGAAAAAAGCAATTGTTGTAAGCTCAGATTTGTCAAAGTATGAACTTAACTCTACGGGTGAATATACTCAAGGGGCTGGGGCAATAGCATTATTGATTACTGAAAACCCGTCATTAATTTCTATTGACAATGTATGGGGAGTAGCTAGTAAAAGTGAAAATGACTTTTTTAAACCAAGAAGAACATTTAACAAAAAAGAATTAATTGATGAGATTATTTCTAAATTAAACTTAGATATTTCAAACAAAGACTTTGAGAAAATTTTCTCAAAATCTAATTTTTGGAATAATAATAGTGAAATCATTGAAGTGTTTAAGGACGAGCCTGTGTTTGACGGACAATTCTCAAATGCATGCTATGTTGACAGAATGCAGGAGGCTTTTGTTCATTTTCAACAAAATAAAAAGACTGACTTCCTTAACGAGTGGAATCATATTATTTTTCATTTACCCTACGCATTTCACGGACGTAGAATGATATTTAATAACTGGTTAAATTGGATAAAAAAGGATATTACATATAAAGATCTTTTGACTGAAATCGGAGAAGAAGATGCTGAACTTTTTACAAAAAAGGCATATAAGTCTGAAATTTATAAAAACTTTATTATAAGTAAAATTGCACCGGGTGAAAAAGCATCATCATCTATTGGAAATATGTATTCTGCTTCTGTATTTATGTCTTTACTGAGTATGTTAAATTATCATTTTAATAATGATACTGAAATTAGAAATCAAAAAGTAGGTTTCATTAGCTATGGAAGTGGTTCAAAGGCAAAAATTTTTCAAGGTGAAATTCAAACTAGTTGGAAAGATAAAATTAAAAACTCTAAACTTTTTGAAACATTAAATAAGCGCAAGGAAATCTCATTTGATGAATACCAAGACCTGCACAAATCAAAAAAAATATCCCCTTTAACAAATCACAGTATAAGATTTTCTCACACAGATGATAGCACTAACTCTAAAGGTTACCGAAGATATAAAATCTAATGAGTAAAGAAATAGTAAATAGGGTTCAAAAAAGTGGATTGGTAACAATTGATTTGGACGACATTGAACTGCCAAAAAACATATTAGAAATTGATATAAAATTTTGGTTATATGAGTGCTTATTTTTAAAAGAAAAAGAGTTTAGAGCCAGTGTCCTTAGTCATGATTGGAGCAAGTATGAAAATTCTTATGTTTACGTACATTGCAGCTCTGATGCAATAGTACCTACATGGGCTTATATGTTAGTTTCTTCTCAATTAGAAAATTATACAAACAAAGTTACAATCGGCAGTAAAGACAAGTTTTATGAAAGATATTTTGAAGATGCTATAGATAAAATTGACTTTAATATTTATAAAGATAAATCTGTAATAATTAAAGGTTGCTCTGATGAAAAAATTCCATTATCTGCTTACCATTTAATTACAACTAAGCTTAAGCCAATAGCAAAAAGCATCATGTATGGAGAGGCTTGTTCTGCTGTACCTATTCATAAAAAATCTAATTAATTTCTGGGTAAAGAAAATTGTTATAAGGAAATCTTGTTATATGAATTTCTCTAACTTTTGAATATAAAAGTTTCTTTAACTGCTCTATATTGCTTTTTTCAATTGCTGAAATAAATATTACATTATTTCCAAGTTGACCCATCCATGTTTTTTTCCAATCATCCAAAGAATAGTGCATTTTTGTTCGCTCCGTTATTAAATCATCTTCATCAATTTTGACTGATTTATAATTATCAATCTTATTAAACACTAAAATTGTTGGTTTATTAATCGAATTAATTTCTGATAATATTTTTTCTACTGATTCTTTATGTTCTTCAAAGTTACTATGGGTTATATCAACAACATGCATTAATAAATCTGCCTCTCTTACTTCGTCTAAAGTACTTTTGAAGGATTCAACTAATTGGGTTGGCAATTTTCTTATAAAACCTACTGTGTCACTGATCAAAAAGGGTAGATTTCCTATTACAAGTTTTCTCACTGTCGTATCTAGGGTTGCGAATAACTTGTCTTCAGCAAAGACTTTCGATTTACATAAAAGATTCATTAAAGTTGATTTACCTACATTGGTATATCCAGCAATTGCAACCCTCACCATTTTTCCTCTATTGCCTCTTTGGGTATGCATTTGTTTATCAATTGATTTTATTTTTTCCTTTAATAAAGAGATTTTATTCCTTACTATTCTTCTGTCTGTTTCAATCTCTGTTTCACCAGGACCTCTCATTCCGATACCCCCTTTTTGTCTTTCAAGGTGTGTCCACATACCTTTTAATCTTGGTAATAAATATTGACATTGAGCAAGTTCAACTTGAGTCTTTGCATAACTAGTTTTGGCTCTTTGAGCAAAGATATCAAGAATCAAATTTGTCCTGTCCAATATCTTACAATTAAATATTTTACTAATATTTCTTTCTTGGGTTGCAGTTAACTCATCATCAAATATGACAGTTTTTACTTTATGATCTTTTATATAATCCCTAATCTCGTTTATTTTACCTTCACCTATAAATGTTTTAGGATTTGGCTTATTTAGCTTTTGAGTAAAAATCTTGTTAACGAAGCCACCTGCCGTGACCGTTAAGAACTCGAGTTCTTCTAAATAATCCATAGATTTTTCATAACCTTGATCATTTGTGATAACACCAACAAGCACTGTTTTTTCCAATTTACTTTAGTCTTAGGTTAACAAATTTATAACTATTAACAAATTTGATAATCAAAAATCATAAATTTTCGTATTCCATTTGTATATTTAAAAAACTAACCAAATAAATTCATCTTGAGACACTTAATATTTTTTGTTATAAGTCTGATTTATTTCAATACTTATACACAACAAAACACTACTGTTGATTGTACTACTGGTCCGGTTTCAACAACTTTCTGTTATGATACTGGTATAGATAATAGTTACACTTTTACAAGTAATGATGGAACCCCTTTAAATTTAACTATTGCCGAAGGTCAAGTAGAAACTAATTGGGATGAATTAGAGGTTCGAGACTCAGATGGTACTGTATTATATAATGGTTATGGTAATGGCGGTAATATTTCTGCACTTTCTTTTCAATCTTCTGGTGATTCAATAACATTAGAAATAGTTGAAGACGGAAGTATCAGTTGTGTTTCATCAGGCTATACTCCAATTACCTTTATCGTCTCATGTGCAACTTGTGTTAACCCACAAGTTGATTATGAAGTTGTTTCTGATTGTTTAAATGCTCCACAGTTTTTCGTTGATATCAATGTAACTGATTTAGGATCTGCCGGAAGTTTAACAATTTCTGATAATCAAGGTAATGCCTCAAGCACAAGTAATACTGGAACAATTCAATTTGGTCCTTATGCTAATAATACTGATGTACAAATTACTGCATCAAATGATGACGATGCTAACTGCTCCTCAACTAGTGGTCCGTTAACCCAAGAATATTGTGCTACAACATTAGTAGACTGTGCTGTTGGGCCAGTATCAAGTTCATACTGTTACGGTAACGGTGATACAACACAATTTGAATATGTTAGCTCAGACGGATCTCCTTTAAACTTAACTATTGACTCGGGACTAATAGAAGCAGGATGGGATATAATCATTGTAACAGATACCGATGGAAGTATCTTATTCCAAGGAGATAACGGAGGTGATTTAACAGGCCTTTCTTTTCAATCTTCAGGAGATACAATATACTTAGGTTTCCAAACGGATGGCTCTATAAGCTGTACATCTAGCTCAACATATGCGGGTGGTATTGATTGGACTGTTGCTTGTGCAACCTGTACAAATCCATCTGCTGAATATACCGTTATCGATGATTGTGCCAATGGAGATCAATTTCTAATAGATGTAAATATTACAGGTATGGGTGATGCAGGATCTTTAACAATCTCTGATAACTATAGCTCAAACACAGAGCAAACAAGTAGTACAGGAATTGTACAAATGGGACCATACCCATTCTTGACAGATATTATAATTACAGTTTCAAATGACCAAGATGTAAACTGTGTGATAAATAGTAACCCAATACAACTATTTGCTTGCCCACCAGAAAATGATAATTGTAACGGCGCAATTGAGGCTGTAGTAAATGCTGATCAATCATGTAATTATACAACACAAGGAACATTAAGTGGTGCGTCATATTCAGGAAATGACAGCAACTGTTTATTAGATATGGATGATGATGTTTGGTTCTCATTTTCAGCATTAAGTGAAGTTCAATCAATATCAATACAAAATATTTCGGGTAGTACAGATAACTTAGGTCATGCGTTATATGTCGGTACTGGAAATGTGTTGTGCAGCACATTAGAAGAGTTATATTGTGTAAATGAAACTGCTAGTGTAACTACTGACCTTACAATTGGGGTAACTTATCACGTTCGTGTTTTTTCAGTCGGAGAGGAACCTCAAGATGTTAATTTTGATTTATGTATAAGTGATGCTCCTGACAATACAGTTTGTGATAATGCTACAAATTTCTGTGGTGAAGGAGGAGCTCTTTATGGTGCAAATATATTTGACTATCCTAGTCTTGGTCAAATTGCTTGTTTATATACTACTCCTAATCCATCATGGAATACAATCCAAATTGGTGAATCTGGTGAAATTGATATACAGATTACTCAAAACACAGCTTTTGATGATGATGGAAATCCAGTTGGAAATGGACTTGATGTAGATTTTGTAATATGGGGTCCTTTTGAAGCAGGATACAACTTTTGTGAAGATGGTGTATTAGATCAAGGGTGTCCTGATCCTTTTAATTGTCCAAATAATACTTCAAATCCAAACTTTTATCCATATGGTAATATCATTGATTGTAGCTATTCAATTTACAGTGTTGAAAACTTAACTATTGAAAATGCTTTAGCGGGTGAAGTTTACATCCTACTTGTCACTAATTATTCAAATAATCCAGGTATAATTCAAATTGAACAAACAAATTCTGGTGAGGACGGTGCTGGATCAACTGTTGGAGAAATTGAAGTTGATTTAGGAAGTGATCAAACTTTTTGTGGTTTTCCAGATTATGAAATTGTTGCAGAAGCTCCTTTTGGGGATTACTTTGAATGGTATATCGATGGTGAATTCATTGACAGTACCGAGCAGAATTCTTTGATAGTTACTGAGACAGGTGAATATTCCGTTATTGTATATGACGAACAATGTGGTTCATCTGCCCAGGACACTATTCAAATTAATTTATTCTCCGAATCATATGCTTATACGACTGATGATATAATAACATGTGATGATAGTTCTAATGACGGAATTGAAAACTTTGATCTTTCTATTCAAAACGAAAATATACTTGGAGGTCAAGATCCAAACGAATATTTAGTCACCTATTATGAAACATTACAAGATGCCCAATCTGGAAATAATGCATTGAGTACTGACTATAATAATACGTCGAATCCACAACAAATATATGCTCGAGTTGAGCATGTTGACGCTATTGGTTCTAATTCAGGATGCTTCTCAATTTCTGATTTTATGATTGTAGTTACTGGTGCTGTTCCTGATGCAATTTCACCTGGCGAGTATGTAATATGTGATCCAGTTTTTGCATCTAATAATCAAACTTTTGATCTAGATTCACAAAATGAAATAATTTTGGTAGGTCAGAATATTGATAGCTATAATATAACTTATCATATTTCCCAAGAGGATGCTCTTAATGGAATAAATCCTCTTGAATCTCAATATGAAAATATATCTAATCCGCAAACAATATATGTTAGAGTGGAAGATACAAATGCATTTGAGTGTTATAGTACAACTAGCTTTGATCTTGTTGTGTGTCTCATTCCAGAAGGTATATCCCCAAATAACGATGGCTATAATGATACATTTGAATTAAAGGGCTATGACATTAAAAGCTTAAAAATTTATAATAGATATGGAAAATTAGTTTATAGCACCACCAACTATGCTAACAATTGGGAAGGTCAATCGAGTGAAGGAAATAAACTTCCTGTTGGTACTTATTTCTATCATATTGTTTATGATGAAAATTTAGAAAAAACAGGCTGGGTTTATATAAACTATTAAAGTCTAATACTTTATTTGTATATGAGTAAAATAAATACTAGTTTTAAATTGATCGAGACTAACTCTCATATTTACATTATCAAATAATTTTTATGAAAAGATTTATATTCTTTATTGTATTATTTTTGTCTACTCAGTTTATAATTTCACAACAAAACACTACTGTTGATTGTACTACTGGTCCGGTTTCAACAACTTTCTGTTATGATACTGGTATAGATAATAGTTACACTTTTACAAGTAATGATGGAACCCCTTTAAATTTAACTATTGCCGAAGGTCAAGTAGAAACTAATTGGGATGAATTAGAGGTTCGAGACTCAGATGGTACTGTATTATATAATGGTTATGGTAATGGCGGTAATATTTCTGCACTTTCTTTTCAATCTTCTGGTGATTCAATAACATTAGAAATAGTTGAAGACGGAAGTATCAGTTGTGTTTCATCAGGCTATACTCCAATTACCTTTATCGTCTCATGTGCAACTTGTGTTAACCCACAAGTTGATTATGAAGTTGTTTCTGATTGTTTAAATGCTCCACAGTTTTTCGTTGATATCAATGTAACTGATTTAGGATCTGCCGGAAGTTTAACAATTTCTGATAATCAAGGTAATGCCTCAAGCACAAGTAATACTGGAACAATTCAATTTGGTCCTTATGCTAATAATACTGATGTACAAATTACTGCATCAAATGATGACGATGCTAACTGCTCCTCAACTAGTGGTCCGTTAACCCAAGAATATTGTGCTACAACATTAGTAGACTGTGCTGTTGGGCCAGTATCAAGTTCATACTGTTACGGTAACGGTGATACAACACAATTTGAATATGTTAGCTCAGACGGATCTCCTTTAAACTTAACTATTGACTCGGGACTAATAGAAGCAGGATGGGATATAATCATTGTAACAGATACCGATGGAAGTATCTTATTCCAAGGAGATAACGGAGGTGATTTAACAGGCCTTTCTTTTCAATCTTCAGGAGATACAATATACTTAGGTTTCCAAACGGATGGCTCTATAAGCTGTACATCTAGCTCAACATATGCGGGTGGTATTGATTGGACTGTTGCTTGTGCAACCTGTACAAATCCATCTGCTGAATATACCGTTATCGATGATTGTGCCAATGGAGATCAATTTCTAATAGATGTAAATATTACAGGTATGGGTGATGCAGGATCTTTAACAATCTCTGATAACTATAGCTCAAACACAGAGCAAACAAGTAGTACAGGAATTGTACAAATGGGACCATACCCATTCTTGACAGATATTATAATTACAGTTTCAAATGACCAAGATGTAAACTGTGTGATAAATAGTAACCCAATACAACTATTTGCTTGCCCACCAGAAAATGATAATTGTAACGGCGCAATATTTATTGAAGCTAATGAAGATGAAAGCTGTGATGCTTCTGGATCAGGAACTTTAGTTGCAGCAACCCCTTCATCTGAAAGCAATGCTTGTGGTGGATCTGCTGATGATGATGTATGGTTCGAGTTTACAGCGGTTTCAGAAAATCATGCAATTTCACTATACAATATTATTGGTGATACTCAAGACTTGTATCACGTACTTTATGAAGGTGATGGATGTGGTAACTTAAATCAAGTTTATTGCAGTGATGACAACAATAGTACTGCTAATGGTTTAACAGTAGGTGACAACTACTTTGTTAGGGTATATTCATTTACGGCAAATGAACTTTCTAATCTTACATTTGATATTTGTGTGTTTACTGTTCCTCCTCCAATATCTACAAGTACAACATTATATTCTGTCGAAGAATTAGTAACAGAAGTGTTGATTGATTCTGAATGTAATCAGGCATTTAATGTTAGTTCAAGTACTGGGATTGACTTTGGCACTACCAATGGGATTGGATACTTTGAAGCAAATGGTTCATCATGGCCATTTGAAAATGGTTTAATAATGACATCTGGTGATGTTGCTAATGCAGCTGGTCCTGAAAGTGGGGTTTTAGTAGACGGGACTTACGCATGGCCTGGTGATGGAGATCTTGAAGCATTCATTCCAGGTCTTAATGCAGGTGATACAAATAACGCATCAATTATAGAATTTGAATTTGTTCCTGTATCAAATTCAATGAGCTTTGACTTTATTTTTGCTGCTGAAGAATATGGAACATTTCAATGTACTTTTACTGATGCTTTTGCTTTCTTGTTGACAGATTCAGCTGGAAATACTTCAAACCTAGCTATTGTACCTGGCACAGATGATCCTATTTCAGTTCTAACCGTTAGAGACAATCAATACAATGGTTCATGTGAGTCTGTTAATGCAGAATGGTTTGCAAATTATTATGGTCCAGGTGGACTTCCACCACTAACTAGTCCAACTAATTTCATAGGGCATACTGAAGTTATGACAGCAACAGCAACTGTTATTCCAAATGAAGTATATACAATAAAGTTAGTGGTAGCGGATGATGGAGATACAATCTATGATTCTGCAGTTTTCATTGACGGAGGTAGTTTTGATATTGGTCAATTAGATCTTGGAGAAGATATTCTTGTGTCATCCGGAAATGCTCTATGTGAAGGTCAGGAGATAGTATTAGACGCTGGCGCATTACCTAATAATTCAAGTATTGAGTGGTTTATGGACGGCACATTATTAGAAGGTGAAACGGGAGTCACACTCACTGTAACAGAAACCGCATTTTATAGTGCAATAATTACAGTAGATAATACAGATTGTGCTTACGGTGACGATATATTGGTTGAATTCTTCCAATCTCCACAGATAGTTCCTGTGGAAAACAGCATAATTAAATGTGCCAATGAAGGTTATACATTGGAAGTTAATATTGAAAATAGTGATCAGTTGAATTCACTTACATACATATGGACACTAGATGGAATTGATCTGCAAATAGGAAGTGATAACACCTACTATTTAGATGAATTGGCTGAAGAATCAGGAGAATTTACTGTTACCGTCTTTGACGATGTAACATATTGCTGGAATTCAATAACAATAAGTGTTGAATTCTTTGAAAATAGTTATTGTGTTGATTTACCACAAGGTCTATCACCTAATAGTGACGGCTTTAATGACTGCCTAATTCTTGACCACTTAGAAGATAGAGAAGATATTGATAAGATTGAAGTATTTAATAGATATGGAACTAAAATCTATGAAATGAATGAATATGTTGATCAGTGGTGTGGTGTTGATCAAGATGGTAAAATAGTTCCAGTAGGTACCTACTTTTATATAATATATTTTAATTCAACTAAAGAACCTATAACTAGCTGGATTTATGTTAACTACTAAAAAACTAATTATGAAAAAAACAATTTTAGTATTTCTTATTATGTTGACAGCATGGAAAATAAATGCTCAACAAGACCCGCAATACACTCAATATATGTACAATATGAATGTGATCAATCCAGCATATGCCGGATCCAGTGATGCTACTAGTATAGGAGTTCTATATCGTGATCAATGGGAAGGGTTAGATGGTGCGCCAAAAACAGCAACTATGAATATACACTTTCCAGCAGGAAATAATGTAGGCTTTGGATTTTCGGCTATCTCTGATGAAATTGGCCCTGTAAGTGAAACGAATTTATATGTTGACTTTTCATATACTCTAAATCTTGCTAATGAAAATAGGTTAGCATTTGGATTAAAAGCTGGGGGAACTTTTCATGATATTGGATTAATAGATTTATCTCTTATAGATCCAAATGATCCTTTCTTTGCAAACGATGTTAATGAAAATACTCCTAATTTGGGTGCTGGAATATATTTCTATAAACCAAACAAATATTACGTTTCAGTTTCTGTGCCAAATATATTAGAGTCTGTTCATCTCGATAGTAGCGACTTTAATATTGGTTCTGAAACTAGACATTTATTTGTAGCAATGGGTTATGTTTTTGATATAAATAATGATTTTAAGTTTAAACCTCATGCCTTTATGAAATATGCGTCAGAGGCGCCTGTTAGTTTAGACTTAAATGCAAATTTATTTATGTATGATTTTGTTGAAATTGGATTGGGATACAGAACCGATGATTCTATTACCGCAATGATTAATTTTCTTGTTTCTCCATCCATTCGAATTGGATATGCTTACGACAGTATTCAATCTGAGCTAAGCTTTTTAACGAAAGCCTCTCATGAAATATTTATAAACTTTGATATTAACTTTAGAACTAAAGTGTCGAGATCACCAAGATACTTCTAATTATATAATATAATAACATGAAAAAAATACTTACAATTTTAATTATAGCATTAGTTAGCATATCACCTATTCTTGCTCAAAATAATTCAACTAAGAAGGCTGATAAGCTTTTCGATAGGTTAGAATTTGTAAAGGCTGCTGAAGAATATTTAAAGTTAGCTGACAAAAGCCCTGACAATTATATTATAGGAAAATTGGCTGATTCATATTATAACATATTTAATACACGTGAGGCTGAAAAATGGTATTCAAAAATAGTTAATGATGATCCTGATTCTGAAGTTATTTTTAGATACTCCGAAATGCTAAAGGCTAATGGAAAGTACAAAGAATCAAATATTTGGATGTCTAAATTTTCGGAAATTAAGCCTTATGATACAAGAGCAATTGCTTTTAGAAATACTCCAAATTATATTGATAAAATAATTAAAAAAGGTAAAAGATTTAATGTGAAAAATCTAAAAGATGTCAATACTATATCATCAGACTTTGGTGCTTTTAGATATGACAATGCACTTTATTTAACCTCAGGCAGAAAACAAAAAGGTTCTCAAAATAAGAAGTATAATAATTACACATCTGATGAAGAATATGTGCTTGATGTTTTTAAATATGATGTAATTAATGATGTATATCTCAATGAGACCTCGTTAGAGGCAATAAACACCAAATATCATGAAGGGGTAATTGCGTTTAGCCCCAGTGGTGATACCATGTATTTTGCTAGAGAAACATACTATTCAAAGTCATATTACAAGGACTCGATTGTAAAAAACGGTTCAACTAGGGAGCAGGTTAGTGTTATTAATTTATATCGTGCAACAAAATGTACTAAAAAGGAAATAACATGGAAGAATAATGGTGATTGTAACTTTAAAAAAGGATGGAATATAGAAGAATTGGAGTTTAATAGTGCTTTTTTCTCAATCAAAAATCCAGCTATAAGTTGCGATGGCAAAACATTATACTTTTCATCAGATATGCCCAGTGGTTTTGGAAATTATGATATTTATAAATCCGAAATTAAAGAGGATGGTAGTTTAGGAGATCCTGTAAACTTAGGTCAGAAAATAAATACTGAAGAGCAAGAAGTATTTCCACATATGTGCTGTGATGATACTCTTTATTTTTCATCAAATGGCCATCTAGGACTTGGTGGGCTTGATGTTTTCTACTCAAAAAATATAGATGATAAATGGTCTAATGTAAGGAATGTTGGTATTCCTGTAAATAGTAATTCTGATGATTTTGCTTTCAAAATGGGTGAAGACTGTACAAACGGATTTGTTTCATCTAACAGGTCTGGTGGAGTTGGAAGCGATGATGTTTATGCTGTCAAAAAAATTAAACCACTCTGTGATATTTTATTAGAGTCTATTATAGTTGATGCAAAGACTGATGCTCCAATTGACTCAGCACTAACATCTGTTGCTGACGGTACTGGTATAATCAATAATAGTAAAGAAACTAATAGCGAAGGTATTGTGGAATATATATTTGAATGTGAAGATGAAATTCAATTAATGGTTAGTAAAGATGGATATGAAAGTAAAATGATTGACATCAAACTTCTTGATTTTGACCCTCCGCTACTTACGGTAAAACTAGATCCAATTGAAGAGTTAATAGTTGAAGAGAAAATAATTTTAAATCCAATCTATTTTGAATTTGATAAATCAAATATAACAAATCAAGCCGCTTTTGAACTTGATAACCTCGTTGCCATTATGAAAAAATATCCTGAAATGGTCATAAGAGCTGAATCACACACTGATAGCCGTGGTCCTGCATCATATAATAAATATCTTTCAGATAGAAGAGCAAAATCCACCGCTCAATATGTAATCTCAAAGGGAATAAGCGAAGAAAGAATTTCCGGAGTAGGTATGGGTGAGGAAGATCCTGAAATTGACTGCAGTAGTGGATGTTCAAAAGATGAACATGCAATGAATAGAAGATCAGAATTTATAATTGTATCTAGATAAATTTTTAATTAATCCCATCTACAACATTAGTTAGATGGGATTAATGATAATAAGAAATTTAGAATAAGATTATTTTTCTAAAAATTAAATCTTACTTCTTGAATTAAATCTGAGCTTAAACTTTGGGCTACAGGACAACCTTTTGCAACGGCTATCAATTTTTCAACATTTTTTTCTGAAAGATTATTTTTGTCAAAATTAATTTCAATAATAATCTTTGATATTCTTCTTGGGTGTGAGGACATGACTTTTGTTACATGTGCTGTTGAATTTGGTAAATCAAATTGATTTTTATTTGCACATATCCCCATAACTGTTGTCATACAACTACATAATGCAGATGCAACTAAATCTGTTGGAGAAAATGCATTTCCTTTGCCGTTATTATCTGTTGGGGCATCGGTAATAATTACATTAGATGATTTGAGGTGAGTTGACTCTGTTCTTAACTCACCAACATATTTGTTTTCAATTGAATGTGACATAATTTAAATTATTCACCGACAACTAAAACATTATCAATTTCATAAGTAGCAGACCCTGAAGAAGTTGATACATACTTAAAAGCTATATATACATTTCCTCCAGTGTATGAACTTAAATCAATATTACCTGAATCAGTCCAAGATGACCAACTACTACTGTCTGTGTCCAATGTTACCGAAAGCTCAGTCCAATTGCCGTCAGTAGAAGGATCTCCTCCTGAATAATCGGATGAGGCATAAACTTCTAGGGTTGGTCCGTTATATCTAACAACAGATTGGAAGTTTAGTGTTGCGGTTGATAATGAACTTAAGTCGATTGTATTGGTGATTAACCAATCCTCATTAACATTATTACCTCCGCTGTAGCCAGACATTTTTGCACTTGGTGCAGGATTTCCATAAGGCGTAATCTCCCATTCCTGATCACCAGTTAAATTAACTACTGTCCAATTATTTAAATTATTCGATGAAAAATCATCGGCAAATAAAGGATCACATCTTGACGAATCAAAATTTACATCATCTTTAGTATTTAACATCATAACTCTGTTATCCCCAAAATAGTCCCTTGTAATAATTCCTGTAATTGTTCCACTACTGTCAGTTGGAAGCATACTATCATTAAAATTAGAAAAAGCACTGGTTTCTAATTTTAATGTTCCTGAATCAACACAACTTTCTAAATCTCTCTGAGTATCATAATCTTCATCTGGATCAACATATGTTAATCCGTCTAGTCCGGCTGAAAATTGAGCACTTAATCCACTTACATATACGCCAATATGACTATCGTTAATTTCAGATAAATTTAAAGCAAGTGGTACAAGCATAAAACTATTACTGGATCTTAATATACAATCAGAAGCTCTATTTTCAGAGATTTCAGAAATCTCGTCACCAGCTGCGTTTCCACCGCCTCCAATTGCGATTACACCATCACCAGAATTGGTTTCACCTACATAAAGACCTTGAAGTTTGATATATACTTCTCTACCCACATTAAATTGATTATAACTGTCAACTTGATTAATAGATACTTTAATCCCGGCTGTTGGATTTTCTATATCATCTTGCATATAAAATTCTTTATAGAAATTACCTGTGGAATCTGAAGATGACACATATCCTTTTACAACTAAATTGGATTCAATTTCATTTACTTCACCGTTAACAAATAAATTTTTTACCTCAGAAATTGACATTAAATCAGCAGAACCATTTTCAATTTCAGAAAGTAATTGAACTAATTTTTGATTCTCTTCCAATCCAATACTCTGAGGAACAGAATAATCATCATCCTGAACACAAGAGTAGGCAAAAAGCGTAATAAAAGCTAGTATTGATATTTTATTAATTAATTTCATAATATTTATTATTTAA
The DNA here is from genome assembly GCA_902519075.1 of uncultured Bacteroidota bacterium. GTDB lineage: Bacteria > Bacteroidota > Bacteroidia > Flavobacteriales > Flavobacteriaceae > MED-G13. The sequence continues at coordinate 24,077 of CABYIO010000015.1, forward strand.
AATCTAAAGTATAAGTTTAAAAAGTAATTTGTCCCTCTACCATACCAGTACTTAGGACCAAACACTCGTTTAGGTTTGTTTGTATCTTGAAGAAGTTGCTGGTAGTTTGCATTTCTACCCTGCTCAAATCCTCCCGTTCTATATTTTTGATCTAAGATGTTATTTATGCTTGCAAAAAAACCAACATAATAATCATCTATTTTCCAAGATTTTCCACCGATCATATTAACTACCATGTAGTCATCAAATTTTTCTTGTTTTAGTAAATCTGTTGCAATGCTAATATCATAATCATTGAAAGGAAGTCCATCCTGAGCAAGATAAAAATTTTGAGTTCTTGTTAGTGGACTTACATCAACATATGTATTTGTGAAAAAATTAGAGGTTATACCGATAAACCAATAATCTGGATCTCTATATTCAAATCCTACCGAATAGGCTTTTTGAGGACCTCCTGCAATTTTGTAATTTTCTAAATTTGAAGGTCCAACCGCAACCGTATTATTATCTGCTCCAAGATATAAGTATGGATTATTGTCATACGTATATTGACCAATTGATGCAGCACCTTTTAACTTAACGGTTGGTATAATCTGTGCTTCAACTCCAAATTCAACTCCAAAATATTTTTTATCAATTCCTTGTAAAATTTCTTGTATGAACTCACTGTCATCTTGAAACCCAACTAATCCATCTGCATAATAAAATGAAATCTCATTTGCATCTTTGACTTCAGAATAAAAACCGGTTAGTCTTCCAGTAAAAATTGGAGTTCTAAATATATAATTAGCATCTAATGACATAATTTTTTCCTCAGTTATTGGAGAATCATTGATTAAACCATTTACATCACTTCCAACAATATTGTGATTCACCCTTGAATTAGTAAAGGTATTTCTAATCGATGGTGCCTTTTGTAAATATGCAGAATTAAAGTCTAAAATATGTTTTCCTGAAAATTTATAGGTGATTCCTGCCTTTACTCCATAACCATCAAATGATATTGCATCACCCTTTCCAGATGAATTACCGGTATTTGCTTCATTTTCAAAAATACCATCTCGCTGATATGTTGTATTTGTTATATCTCCTGCAACATAGAATTCAAGCTTATTAAAAGAAAAATTTATCATTGAGAATAAACTCATCTCCTCAGCATTCATCTTGTAGTGATACTTAAACTTATCACCTTCAGAGACTATGCTATTTGGGGATAACAGGTTATAGTCTAAATAATCAAATGAATCAATATTTGAATAGGAATATCCACCTAGCATATCAGAAATCTCAGCAAAATTGTCGGAAACTAAATTCCTATAATTTGCTGAAGCAGTTACCTTTATATTTTCATTTATTTCTCTGTTATATGCAGAATTAATAGTTAGTTGAGTATCATCAACTCTATCCTCATATAAAACATAAGCAGCATTTAAGTTAGCTTGATTGTTTGTTAGGTTTGCATCATAAATTCTATTCCAATTAATTTGACCATTATTAATAAAATTCTCTTGAGCAAGATAGGCTCCTTCATAATCAGGTCCGTCAGAATCTGCTAAAAAATAACTTGGAAGGTCCTGGTAATAGGCAGGACTGGGATTAGCTCCTCCTGCATAATCTAATCTGCTGTTTCCCATTTCACCAAATTGATAACCAATACTAGTTTCTATATTTGATTTATCATCAATAGTCCAATCATGATTCAATAATATTATTGGTTCAACTACTCTTTTTACTCTTGAATTTCTTTTTTCTCCGTCATGATAACCCCAATACTCATTGTACTTGATACCCTTAAGGTCATAAACTTCCTGTGTATTTGGAGATACTTTTCCTCTGCGATTTGGAGCATATATTGCAGCAAAATTTAAACTATGTTTATTGTTAAATATTTTTTGGACAGAAAGGAAAGCGGAGTTTGAGTCATAAAAAGAAGCATCTTGGTATCCCTCATTTCCCCATCTCCTTCCAATTGATAGGGAATATGCCCATCCCTTTTGCAGCATTCCAGAATTATATGTTGCCATTAATCTGTTTGAATAACTCCTATTTGATGAAGAGTAAGTTATTCTTCCTCCTTCACCATATTCTGATGCTCTAACATTAATATTATTGGAACCTAAAATACCTCCAAAGTTATATTTTAAGGGTATTGAACCATTTGATAGTTCTTGATTTCTTAACACATCATTTAATCCTCCCCAGTTACTCCACTGTGGTCTACCATTATAGAGTTTATTCATTTTAACCCCATTAATGTGAACAATAGCATTATCAGAATCTAAGCCTCTAACTTTAAAAAAAGATGAACTAAACTCATAAGCGGCAGTTCTATAAAAAACATCCATTGATGAATTAAGTAATCCTGAGATATTATCCGAAGCGGAAGTATCATCATTCAATTCATCGTCACTCAATGAAATACTAAACATATCTACAACATCATTTGTAGAAGAAAGATCGTTAATAGTATCAGTGACAGTAATTTGTTGTTCTACTTGGGAGAAAATATTGAAGTTTATAAATAATACTACAATTAATACTAATCTCGTTTTGTACATATCAATAAATATTTTCAACTATTACAATAATTGGGTTAAATTTACACTTTATTTGCTATTAAAATACCAATTATAAACACTTTTTATGAAAATTAAATCCTTACTATTTATAACGTATTTAATACTATTTTCTTTTAATTCAATCTCGCAAAACAAAGAAAGAAAATTTAAAATACACACATTAGCATTTTACAATCTAGAAAACCTTTTTGACACCATAAATGATGTTAATAAAAATGATGAAGCAAGCCCTATAATGGAGATAAAATTTAACAGAAGTGGTATTTACAAACAAAAGGTTGCCAATATGGCTAAAGTTATATCTGAAATTGGATATGATGTAACTAATAGACCTCCATCTATAATTGGAATTTGCGAAGTTGAAAACAGAAAAGTTGTAGAAGATTTAATTTCCAACGAAAAGCTATCGAAATATAATTACGGAATTGTTCATTATGATTCCCCAGATAGACGTGGGATCGACGTAGGCTTATTATATAATAAAGATATTTTTGAAGTTGTTAATTCTAGCTCTCATGTATTATACATCAACTATAATAACACTAGTAATAGAAGTTACACTAGGGATCAACTAGTTGTAAGTGGAAAGCTTGATGGTGAATTAATTCATTTGATTGTCAATCATTGGCCATCAAGAGGGGCTGACGAAACTAAAAGAATGGCTGCAGCAGAAGTTAATAACACTATTATAGATTCACTCAGAAAAATTCATAATAACCCAAAGATTATCACCATGGGAGATTTTAATGATGATCCTTTTGATAAGAGTATAAAGAAAATATTAGGAGCTAAAAGAGAAATTGAGGATGTGGGTAAAAATGATTTATATAATCCGTTTGAAGAAATATTAGTTGAAAAGGGTATTGGAACAAATGCCTATAGAGATAAATGGCAATTGTTTGATCAAATCATATTATCAAAACCATTTTTGAAAAAGGATTATAAAGATTATCAATTATATAAAGCTGGTGTATTCAATAAGTCTT
>CABYIO010000016.1 GCA_902519075.1 uncultured Bacteroidota bacterium
ATTTAAATTTGATAAAGAACCATTATTTAGTTTAAAAATGTCGTAAAGTTTTCTGTAACTATAATTTAGTTTCAGATAAGCAAAGTCAGTAATTTGATAATTATAAATTGAATAATTAATAGAGTCAGCAAGACTTAACCCCTTTTTTTTAAAATTTATATTAAATTTTTCACTTAAGCTTTTGTGTTTTTCAGGGAATAAGTCTGTGTGTATATCAAGCGAAAATAATTTTTGATTATTAATAAAGTTAGGCATTACATTAGATTTCCAGTATCGATAATTGAATGAATTTTTAAATCCTTTTGAATTTAATAAATCAATTGTTTCATAACTCTGTGATTTATTTATCAAAATGTCGATATCTCCAATCATTCTCTCCCCAGTTTCAAATTTATTAATCCTTAGCAAATTTGACCCTTTTAAAAATATATGCTTAATATCATTTTTTTTGAATAAATCCTCAATATATTCAATTTCTTGAATTAGTTTAGCATTTCTGTTCTGGTTAATTGTATATATTTCATCAAGATATGCTAATAAATCTTTAGGAAATTGTTTGCTAATTTTTTTTTTCTTTATGTTATGAAATAAGGTTGGCAAAATAAGATGTGAGCTTCCAATTACAACAAATCTATCAAAGTTAATATTAGTGAAATCACATTCGTTGAAATTTGTTGAAAACAAAATGTTTTGAATGAGCTTTTCCTCTGCTAAAATTAGATTTTTTGAGACCATTAAATATATTTACAACTATAACCAAATATATTAATATATTTTTTAGATTTGTTGAAAATTATATTATGCAAACGTTTGGTAAAATTATTTATATAATTTTAATAGCTTTAGTTTTTTCCTGCTCATCTAAAAAAAACATAATATATCTACAGGATTTTGAAGGTATAACTGAAAAAAATTACAATTTTCAGGATTACAAAATTTCTGTTGATGATGTTTTAAAGATTGATTTATACTCAGAGCTTTTTAATAATGATTTAACCACCTCACTAAATCCAAAATCATCTACTCAGGCAGTAATTAATAATATTGATATTCTAATTGCCAATGGCTTTCAGGTTGACAGCGAAGGCTACATACATTACCCTGAAATTGGAAAGCTTTACGTAAAAGGTAAGTCCGTTAATGAAATTAGAGATGAAATTCAGAATAGGCTAATCTCCGACGGTCTTCTTTTAAAACCAAATGTCGATGTAAAGCATATAAATGCATACTTTACTATACTTGGTGAAGTAAATGCACCAGGAAAACACAGGTTTTTGCAAAATAATTTAAATATTTTTGAGGCTATAGGTATGGCTGGAGATCTAAATATTAATGGACAAAGGAAAGATATTGTTATTATCAGGAACAATAACGGTCAAATCAAAACAAAAACAATTGATTTGACATCAAGCAGTATAATAACAAGTGATTTTTTTCAGATTTTTCCTAAGGATATAATAATAATAAATCCAAATTATTCTCAGGTAAAACAGGCTGGAATTATTGGTAATGCAGGAAACTTATTGAGCCTGCTTTCTTTTATTTTATCTTCGATAATTGTAATGAATAGATAACTTTATGGATATAAATTCCTCCGCTACATATAAGATTGACAGGGAAACCTACATTAAATTTTTATACAATTGGCCGATATTTTTAATAAGTGTTATTATATTCCTTGTTGGTATACTTATTTTTATAAGATACACAGACTCCGTATACTCAATTCAATCCAGAATTCAAATACTTGATGAGTCACAAGATTCAGAAATGGCTCTTCCAACGGCAATGACTATTTTTAATAGATCTATGGTTAATCTAGAAAATGAGATTAGTGTATTAAACTCATTTAACTTACAAAAAAATGTTGTTTCAAAACTTAAATCAAATATTGAGTTTTATTCTGTTGGAAATGTTAAGTCAACACTTAATTCTGAAAATGAATGGTTTGATGACTATACAATTTCCTACAAAATAGACACAGATACCATTACCCGAGAATTTGCTAATGAATTTCAAATAGAAACCATCGGTTTAAATGAAATGAACATTAGTGTTTATGATTTTCAAGGAAATGAGCTAGAAACAATTAAATTCAATTCCTTTACCACCATTTCTAAAAATCATAATTTACCATTTGAGCTCACATTAGGTTTAAAAGATAGCAACAAGGATAAATTAAAAATGATAAAATTTAATTCCTTCGAATTAACAGTTCAAAAATTTATAGATATTATTGATGAGACCCCTTACGGAGTTGAAAGTGATCAAATTGATTTAAAAATGGAATATCCTAATACAATTTTAGGAGAAGAATATTTAAATACTCTTGCAGAAAATTTCAATAAAGACGGAGTTAATGACAGGCAGAAGGAATACAAAAGTACAATTGAGTTTGTCGATAATAGATCTGATTTTCTTAGGATCGAACTTGAAAAAATTGAAACACAAAAGCAAAATTTCAAAAAATCAAATAATTTTACCGACATAAGTTTTGATGCAGATGCTGTAATTTCGCAACAATTTATTTATAACTCAGAATTATTTAATGCCGAATCACAACTAGAATTAATCAAAATCCTAAAGGATGAAATAAAAAATTCTGATTATAAATACATGCCAATCGATCTTGGTATTGAGAATTCTAATGTAAACCAATTAATAAATGAATATAATATTTTAGTTGCTGAATATGAGAAGTTAAAAGTAAATGCTGGCCCAAATAGTACCATATTTAAAGTTACTCAGGAACAAGTTAATGAGTTCTCAAGAAATATTTTGAGTTCTATTGAAAATTATGAAAATATTTTAGAATCTAAAATTAGCACCATTTCTCAAAAGGAAATAGAGTATCTAGAAAAGTATTCTGATTTACCTTCTAAAGAGAGAATATTGCGTTCAATTGATAGAGAATTACAAGTAAAGGAATCACTTTTTATTTTACTTCTACAAAAAAGAGAAGAGGCGGCAATTAATTTAGCTGTTATAAAACCTGCAATCAAAATTATAGATTTTGCTAGAAGTTCCATTAAGCCTGTTTACCCAAATAATATCTTATTGATTTTTCTTTCTATTTCTACTGGTTTTATAATTCCATTCCTAATGATTTACTTTTGGATCTTGTTTGACAGTAAAATATACTCTAAAAATGAACTAAAAAATAAATTAAATTTAGATATTCCAATTTCCGGTGAAGTTCCTTTTGTTGAAAATGAAACATTAAAATCGGATTCTATTCTTTCTAATTTATCAAGAGATTATTACACAGAAAGTATCAGGTTAGTTTCTTCAAACTTAGAATTTATGTTTACAGAAAAAAATAATAATGCACACACGATTTTGGTAACTTCTTCAATTAAGGGTGAGGGTAAAACCATGTGTTCTGTTAAATTAGCCTCTGTTTTAAGCGGAAATAACAAAAGAGTTTTACTTATTGGGTCTGATTTAAGAAACCCACAAATTCATAAATTTTTTGGAATAGAAAAAAGCGTTCCTGGTCTTTCAAGTTTTCTATATAACAAAGAAAAAGATTGGAGAAAACTGGTTCGTAATAGTGATGGTTTATATTATATTCTTTCAGGACCAATTCCACCCAACCCCCTGAGTGGATTATCCTCAACTAATTTTTCTGATTTAATGGATCAAGTAAAAAAAGAATATGATTATGTTATCATCGATACCGCTCCAACTATGATTGTTTCAGACACAATAGAAATTTCAAAATATGTAGATTGTTGCTTGTATATTTTTAGATCTGGGTTTACATCTATTGATGTGCTTCCTCATATTGAAGATCTATTCAAAGAAAAAAAATTGCCTAAGATGTCGATTATTTTAAATTCTGTAGGAAAATTTAATCTTTATGGATATGACTATAATTATAACTATAAGTATGGATACGGATATAATTATGGATACGGATATGGATATAATGAAGACAGTTAGTCACTTTTACTTGAAAGTTTTTAGAAGAAAATATCCTTTGTTTTATTTATTGAATGCTCTAGATTCCTGATATTATTTCTTTTAATCATTATATTTTTATTAAATTTTTTCAAATGAATAATATTGTGAGTGTCACTTCCAACAAAATCTATATAGCCAAATTTAATTAATTTTTCAGAAAAATTTAGAACATTTTTGCCATAATGTCCAGTTAACGAAAGTAGATTCAGCTGAAATTTACATCCAAAAGATTTTAATTTTTTTAAAAACTTGAATTTATCATCACTTAAATATTTATATCTTTCAGGATGAGCTAAAATTGTTTTGTATCCATTAGTATTTAATTGAAATAAAACTTCAAAACAATAATTTGGTAAATCAATAAAAGGTAACTCAATAAGAATATAATTGTCTTTTAAAGTTAATAATTCCTCGTTTTTTGATTTTTCTATTAAAGATTCATCAATCATATACTCAGATGCAAAACCAATAGTGACATTTTTTATATTCAAATTTTTAATTTTTTGAAAAGACTCTTTAATTGAATTATTAGAATTATCATAAAAGCCAGGATAAGTGTGCGGTGTCCCGATAATTTTTGAAAAACCAATCTCTTTCATTTTTTTGATTAACTCTGATGATTCGCTAATATCTTTTGCACCGTCATCGATGCCAGGAAGAATGTGAGAATGAATATCCACAAAACCCTTAGGTATTAATTCTTTTAAAGTTGGTTTTGATTTGAATAAATTAAAAATCATAATATCAAATTATAATAAATATATTATTTTACTAAAAGAATTTAAAAGACATTATAATATACACTATTTAAATTATTAAATTTAAATCATGAATTCAGAATTTCCTTTTATACTTTATTATTTAGGTGTTCTAACTTGTACTGTTTTTTTATCTAGATTTATTTTTAGAAAATATATTCATTTTGCAAATACTTATAATCTTGTAAAAGCTGCAAATTCAAGAGCAGCCCACAAAGGAAAAGTTTTCACGGGGGGTGGAGTAGTTTATGCTGCTGTAATGATGGTTGCCGCTTTAATTTTAGACAATGTGGATTTTGTTGAATTCTCTAATTTTAGCCCAATTGTTGCAACGGCTATTTTAGTATCAATTCTTGGTTTTTATGATGACTTTGTTGAAATGTCACCATTCAATAAATATATACTACTAACATTCTTGATATTAATGCTTCTGTATGCAAATGCTACCTTGCCTATTATTCAAAATTTAAATGGATTTTTAGGAATTAATGAAATCCCATATATTTTTGGTTTAATATTCACGTCTTTCGTTTATTTATCCATTATGAATGCTATAAATTTAACTGATGGTATCGATGGTTATTTAGCAATTTTTTCAATTTTCTTTTTTACGTCATTGTTGTATAATTTTGATATCAATCAATTTTATACACTAAATACAGTTTCAGTGATTATAATTGGTTCCTCTATAATGTTTTTAAGATATAATTTTTCGAAGGGTAAAAAATTATTTGTAGGTGATGCAGGTTCATTATTTATCGGATTCTGGATTGCTACATATTTAATTACTTACATTACAAGTGCTTCAAATTCAACTCTTGTTGATGTCTATTCTATTAAGTTGCAAAATATTCCAGTGTTAGCAATATCAATGATATCGATTCCTGTTTTAGATACAATCAGGGTGATGCTTGTTAGAATTATAAATAAAAAATCTCCTTTTGCAGCCGATAGAAATCACATACATCACATATTACTTGATAGTGGAATGACTCATCTAAGAACATCGCTATTCCTTACCTCTATTAATTGGTTTAATTGTATTTTAATCTTTATAATAGAGCAAAATTTTAACTCAAAAGAACTTACAATAATCTATATTTTTATAAGTTTATTTTGGTTTTTCTTCTTTGAGTATATAAATAGAAAAAATCTTATTTCTTCAAAAGGCTAAGTATCTGAATTCTTTTGTCTTGAGAGCTTTTACTAATATTAATAAATGGCACATTGGAGTTCGTTATAAATTCAAACTTTTCGTTTAAGGATTCTATAATTTTATTTTTCACTTTGGATGCATAATCATATGATAATCCATTTTCAACAAGTTTTGCAACAATATCATTACTTGTAATTTGATCATTTTCTAAGAGCATTTTTAACATCTCAATTGAATTATTATCTAAATTAATCCGTGTTCCTAGAAAGAAAAGTTCATCATTTTCAAAATTATATAATTTGGTTTCGGTTATGACTTTATGACTTTTTAATCCTTTATAAAGAAGATTTATTATAAGAATTAGTAAAATAATTAGTAATGGAACAAAGAATTGATTTCTGGATTGTTCTACTGATAATAGTGGAATCTCCTCTAATGAATCTACATCAATTATATCCTCTAAACTATATTTATTTAAAATTGAAGTATTAAGCTTGCCGTTATGATTTCTAAATGTATGAATGTACTTATTATCATAATCATTCATATTAACAACCCCAAATTCTTCTCCAGTATTGTCAATACTTAAAAATGTTTTACTAGCCCTTTTATATGCGGGTGCGGAGCTTAAAGATTCAATATTAAAATCCTTCTTATAATTAAACTTTAGTATTTTTTCTTTTAATATTTGAACTTGATAAAAGAAATCTTTGTTAAAGACATAAAAGCATGTTTCAGCCGGGATAATTATTGGATTTTTTGAGAGATCTAGGTTAATTTCACCAAGATTACTCCAATTATAGTTTTCAAAATTAAATTTTAAAATAGAATTGTTATAAAATCTTTCATTATTGAATGAGCTACTTCCTCCAATCAAATAATAATTTGAGCCAATCAACAAATGGTTGAATGAAGCAATACCATATTGCATTTGCTTTGGCTCTTTATTTTTAAAGCTTATTTCATCCCACTGATTTGAATTTCCCTCATCAAAAACCAACAATGTATTATTTGTTCTAAATAAACCATAACCCCCAAAATGATAAATCCTTTTATCATATTTAATAAATCCTCCAAAAAATTTATTCATAAAAGGAAAACTATTATCAACTCTTTGAATTTTATTGTTTTCAAGCGACATAACCAGTCCGCCGCCATCGTGGAAAAGATAGAATTTTTCATCATCTACTTTTCTTAATATTAGGTTCTTCAATAATCCACTCATAACCTGTGGACTAAGATCGATTTTACCAGAGTATAATCCGCTCCATGTTCTGTTATTTATTTCAGTTGTTTCAGGTTTAAGTATTTTCCGAGTATTGATTAAAACTCCAGTTTTAAGGTCATATGTATTTAATTCAAAATTATCGTTAAAAGTATATAACTCATTTTTTGAAACATCATAGTCAAAAGTAAAATCACCCGTAATCTCATTATTTAAAGGAAATGCTAAAAAAGTATTGAACAATATTAATAATGTAATTCTGGTAAGCATTAGATTAATTAATTTGAATCAAATATATATATAAAAAAATAAAATGTCGGTTATTATCGATTAAATGTCAGATATTTTAATCTGTAAATTAAATAAGATGTCTGCTATTTTTAAGTTATATCTTCTTTAATAAATTGTTAGATATGCTTTAATTTTGATATAATTTCTTTTGGATTTTCAGCCTTAAATACATGACTGCCAGACACTAACACATTAGCTCCATTTTCTATTAGTTTTTTTGCATTATGAATAGTTACACCTCCATCTACCTCAATTAGCGTACTAGAATTTTGTTTTAAAATAATTTCTTTTATCTGCTTACATCTTTCATAGGTCGATTCTATAAACTTTTGCCCACTAAATCCAGGAAAAACACCCATTACGCATACTAAATCAATATCATTGATGTGTTCTTTCAATACATTTGTATCGGTGTCTGGATTTATTGCCACACCAGCCTTCATTCCATGTTTTTTAATCTCCTTAATAGACTCTGATAGTGTACTTTTTGAAACTTCGTAATGAATTGTTAAGATACTACTTCCTAATTCTGCAAATTTTTCTATGAATTTTTCTGGATTTACTATCATCAAATGAACATCTAATGTTTTAGTAGCGTATTCGTTTATTGATTTTAGAACTGGCATTCCAAAAGAAATATTTGGCACAAATACTCCATCCATAATGTCAATATGAAACCAGTCAGCTTCACTATCGTTAACCATATAAATATCTGACTTAAGATCTGAAAAATCTGCCGAAAGGATTGATGGAGCGATTAATTGATTACCCATTTTAAGAATTTTTATTAAAGGTAATCATTAGTGAAATCATAATTTATTTATCCTAGGTAAGTTTTTAGAATTTTACTTCTTGAGGTGTGTTTTAGCCTTCTGATGGCTTTTTCTTTGATTTGTCTAACCCTTTCTCTTGTAAGATCAAAAGTCTCGCCAATTTCCTCTAAAGTCATTGGGTGATGATTACCTAGCCCAAAATAAAGTTTGATAACATCAGCCTCTCTAGGTGTTAAAGTTTCAAGAGCTCTTTCAATTTCGGTTCTAAGTGATTCGTGAATTAATTCTTTATCCGGATTTGGGGACTCACCGCTTCTTAAAACATCATATAAATTTGAATCTTCACCTTCTACAAGAGGAGCGTCCATAGATACATGACGACCAGAATTTTTCATAGATTCTTTAACGTCATTAATAGTCATATCTAATTCATTTGCGATTTCCTCTGCACTTGGTGGTCTCTCGTGAGATTGCTCTAAGAAAGCATAGGTTTTATTTATTTTATTAATTGATCCAATTTTATTTAATGGTAGTCTTACAATTCTAGATTGCTCAGCCAATGCTTGCAATATAGATTGTCTAATCCACCAAACGGCGTATGAAATAAACTTAAAACCTCTAGTTTCATCAAATCTTTGAGCAGCTTTAATTAAACCAAGATTACCTTCATTGATTAAATCAGGAAGAGTAAGTCCTTGGTTTTGATATTGCTTTGCAACTGAGACAACGAAACGTAAATTGGCTTTTGTAAGCTTTTCTAAGGCAAGTTGATCACCTTGTTTTACCCTTTGAGCTAATTCAACTTCTTCTTCAGCAGTAATAAGATCAACTTTACCAATTTCTTGTAAATACTTATCAAGTGATGCTGTTTCTCTGTTGGTTACCTGCTTGGTTATCTTTAATTGTCTCATAATGAATTATATAGAAGAATAATTTTGATAAATAAACCTTACAAAAATATTATTTATTTTTTATTAAATCCTTTTCTGTTATTGTTTCTGTTAAAAGTTTTCCTTGGTTTATCAACATAACCCTCAGGTTTAGTTAATAATGCTTTTCTGGATACCTTATCTTTTCTTGTTCTAGGATCAACTCCAAAATATTTTACATCTAATGTATCGCCTAGATTAACAACATCTGTTACATTTTCTGTCTTTTCCCATGCAAGTTCACTAATGTGCAGTAAAACCTCATTTCCAGGTGCTTCACAGTACTCAACAACAGCTCCAAAATCAAGAAGTTTAATTACTTTTACTTCATATATACTCCCGACTTCTGGCTTAAATAGCATAGATTCAATATGTGATAATACCATATCAATACCTTCCTGATCAGTACCAAGAATTTCGACAATACCTTGTTCAGTATCAGGATCTTCATTAATAACTAAACTACAACCACTTGTTTTTTGTAATTCTTGAATATTTTTTCCTCCAGGACCTATTAACGTCCCAATATAGTCTCCAGGAATTGTTCTTGTAATCATCTTTGGCGCATGTGCTTTAACATCAGCGTTTGGAACCTTAATCGTATCGGTTAATTTAGATAAAATATGTAATCTTCCGTCTTTTGCTTGATTTAAAGCTTCAATCAGTATATCATAGGATAAACCTTTAATTTTTATATCCATCTGACAAGCGGTAATTCCATCAGCAGTTCCTGTAACTTTAAAATCCATGTCTCCTAAATGATCTTCATCTCCTAAAATATCACTTAAAACTGCATGTTTTTTCCCATCAGAAATTAATCCCATTGCAATTCCAGAAACAGGCTTTTTTAGTTGAATTCCTGCATCCATAAGAGCCATAGTGCCTGAACAAACTGTGGCCATCGAAGATGAACCATTACTTTCTAATACTTCACTCACAACTCTGACTGTATATGGACAATCAGCAGGTACCATTCTCTTTAATGCTCTTTGAGCAAGATTTCCATGCCCTATTTCACGTCTTGACGTACCTCTTAATGGTCTAGCTTCTCCTGTTGAGAAAGGAGGGAAGTTGTAATGTAAATAAAATCTTTCTTCACCCTCAAATGTTGGAGAGTCTATCTGATTTGCTTCCCTAGAAGTTCCCAGAGTAACAGTTGCAAGAGCTTGTGTTTCACCTCTAGTAAATAAAGAAGAACCGTGCGTGGATGGTAAGTAATCAACCTCACACCAAATAGGTCTGATGTCCGTTGTTTTTCTTCCATCTAATCTTATTCCCTTTTCCAAAGTTAAATCTCTAATAGCTTCTTTTTCAGATTTATAGAAATACTTATTTATTAAATCTTCTTGTTCTTCTAATTCTTCTTCTGTGAAAGATTCCATCAATTCGTCCTTTATTGCTCCAAAAGCTTCACCTCTTTCAACTTTTGAAAGACCTTTTTTAGCAACATCATAACATTTTTTATAAGTAAAATCATTTACTTTTTTCATAAGCTCTTCATCTTCATCAGCTAAATCATATTCACGTGTTTCTTTTTTTCCAAATGCTTTTGCTAATTTTTCTTGAGCCTCACATTGTTTTTTGATAAATTCATGTGCAAACTTAATAGCTTCAACCATTTCCTCTTCAGAACATTCCTCCATTTCACCTTCAACCATCATTACAGAATCTTTGGAAGCACCAACCATGATATCGATATCAGCTTCTTCTAACTGAGCTCTGCTTGGATTAATTACAAATTCACCATTAATTCTAGCTGCTCTTGCCTCGGAAATAGCACATTCAAAAGGGAAATCGCTTAATTGAATAGCAGCAGAAGCTGCTAACCCAGCTAATGCGTCTGGCATAACCTCTTCATCATGCGACATTAACTGAATCATAACTTGAGTTTCATTGTGATAATCCTTTGGGAATAGAGGTCTTAATACTCTATCAACAAGTCTCATTGTTAAAATTTCATCACTACTAGGTCTTGCCTCTCTTTTAAAGAATCCACCTGGATACTTTCCTGCTGCTGCAAATTTTTCCCTGTAATCAACAGTTAGAGGTAAAAAATCAACATTTGCACTTTTATAATTTGAAACAACTGTACACAAAAGCATACATTTTCCCATCTGAACCACTACTGATCCGTGTGCTTGTTTCGCTAATTTTCCTGTTTCGATTGAAATGGATCTTCCATCTCCTAAATCAATTATTTCTTTATACGTTTTAGGTATCATAATTATTTTTTGGTTTAATAAATTGTGTGTTGAAGTAGTTTTTAACCAATGAATAACTATAAGACAAAATGGATAAAAGAGTTATTTTCTTAATCCTAACTCTTTAACAATTGCACGATATCTAAGAATATCTTTTTTAGTAAGATAATCTAATAGTGCTCTTCTTTTTCCTACGAGCTTTACAAGGGCTCTTTCCGTGTTATAATCCTTCTTATTTCTTTTTAGATGCTCAGTTAAATGATTTATTCTGTGTGTAAAAAGGGCAATCTGACCTTCAGCACTTCCTGTATCTTTAGCATCTTTTCCGTGCTTTTTGAATAAATCTTCTTTGTTTTTCTTTGTTAAATACATTCCAATATTATTTAAATGATTATTATGTATGCTGATATCAGCGGCGCAAATATAGTAAAAAATAGGATATACGAAGAAAAAAGATGATTTATTCTCTGATAGGATTATTAAGTATTAAATCTAAATAAAGATTGATTTTCTTTTTTAAATCTTTTCTGTGTGTAATGAAATCAAGAAAACCGTGATCTAATACAAATTCTGCCGTTTGAAATCCTTTTGGCAAGTCTTTTCCAGTAGTATCTTTAACTACTCTGGGTCCGGCAAATCCGATTAAAGCGCCTGGTTCACTAATATTTACATCTCCAAGCATTGCAAATGAGGCGGTAGTACCACCAGTTGTTGGATCTGTACACAAAGAAATGTATGGAACTTTTGCATCAGCTAGCTGAGCTAATTTTGCTGATGTTTTTGCAAGTTGCATAAGAGAGATAGCAGCCTCCATCATTCTTGCACCACCAGATTTTGAAATGATAACAAGCGGTATTTTCTTTTTTAGTGAAAAATCTATAGCCCGAGCAATTTTTTCCCCTACAACACTTCCCATTGAACCCCCAATGAAACTAAAGTCCATGCAAGCGATAACAATGTCATTGCCCATAGATTTTCCTACAGCTGTTCTTATTGCATCATTTAAATTTGTTTTTTCTTTTGCTGCTTTTAATCTGTCAGTATACTTCTTATTATCTTCAAACTTTAAAGGGTCTTTTGAGGTTAGATTTTTATCTAACTCTTTAAACTTATCATCAAATATTATTGAAAAATATTCTCTGCTACCGATTCTTACATGATAATCATCTTCAGGACTTACATAAAAATTATCTTGAAGTTCTTCGGTATCAACTATTTTTCCTGTTGGAGACTTATACCAAAGTCCCTTTGGTATATCCTTTTTCTCTTCTGTTGGAGTTTGAATTCCTTTGCTTTGTCTTTTAAACCAAGCCATAAATCATATTTAATGATTAACAAATCTAAAAATTTATAATGTATTCACATTATTTAAATCCTCAAAAGCTTTAACAAGTCTTTGAACAAAAGAACTTTCACCTTCTCTTATCCATTTTCTTGGGTCATAATATTTCTTATTGGGAACATCATCACCTTCAGGATTGCCAATTTGTGCTTTTAAATAATCACTTTTTTCATTGAAATAATCTCTAACACCAGTCATAAAGGCATATTGCATATCTGTATCAATATTCATTTTAATCACTCCATACCCAATAGCTTCTCTGATTTCTTCGACTGATGATCCAGAACCTCCATGAAATACAAAATCAATTGTATTGTGTGGTAGATTAAATTTTTTTGAAATAAATTCTTGGGAATTTTTTAAAATTTTTGGAGTAAGTTTTACATTTCCTGGTTTGTATACTCCGTGCACATTTCCAAAGGCTGCTGCAACCATAAATTTATCACTTACCTTAATTAATTCTTCATATGCATAAGCAACTTCTTCAGGTTGAGTATAAAGCTTTGATTCATCAACCCCACTATTATCAACTCCGTCTTCCTCACCACCTGTAATTCCTAGTTCAATTTCTAAGGTCATTCCTATTTTTGACATTCTGGATAAATATTCCTTACAAATTTTAATATTTTCTTCAATAGGGTCTTCTGAAAGATCAATCATATGAGAGCTAAAAAGTGAATGTCCTTTTTCTTTGTAATATTTCTCATTTGCTTCCATTAATCCATCAATCCATGGTAAAAGTTTTTTTGCGCAATGATCTGTATGTAATATAACAGGAACCCCATATGCTTTTGCCATTGTATGTACGTGGTGAGCTCCGGCAATTGACCCGCTAATAGCCGCATGTTGATTATCATTACTAAGTCCTTTGCCGGCATTAAATCCTGCACCTCCGTTTGAAAATTGAATAATTACAGGGGAATTTAATTTTTTAGCTGTTTCTAAGACGCCATTGATACTGCTTGATCCTATAACATTAACAGCAGGAAGTGCAAATTTTTTTTCTTTTGCAAGTTTTAGTATTTCTTGAACCTGATCACCTGTTGCAACCCCAGGTTTGATATTATGATTCATAAAGAATAGTTATGTTTTAAGATTAGTTTACATTAATTTTACCATGGGTAAAGTTAGGAATTACAAATAACATGATTACCAAAAATCAAATAAAATTAATCAAGTCGTTAAGATTAAAGAAAAACAGAATAAAGACTGGTTTTTTTGTTGCCGAGGGTGAGAAAATAGTCGATGAATTAATAGAATCTGATTTAGATTCAGTTAATATATTTTCGCCATCAGAAAAGTATAACATTTCTGACTATTATATTCCCATAAGCAGTTCTCAGCTAAAACAAATCAGTAATTTAAAAACCCCAAATAAAGTTTTGGGTTTATTTAAAATTCCAAAAAGTTCAGAGATTGATTTCAATTCAAATATTGTAGCTCTTGAGGATATTAATGACCCGGGAAATTTTGGGACAATCATTAGATTATGTGATTGGTTTGGAATAAAAAATATTATTTGTTCTACCAATAGTGTAGATTGTTATAATCCCAAAGTTATTCAAGCATCAATGGGGTCAATTTGCAGAGTAAATATATCATACATGGATTTTCAAAAATTATTGAATAGTGAAAATTATAACACAGTTGCAGCTGACTTAAATGGACAAAATCTAAGAGATTTTAAATTTTCTGATAATCAAATAATATTTTTTGGAAGTGAATCTAATGGTTTTAGTAAAAAATTATCTTCACAAATTGATAATAGGATAACAATACAAAGATATAATGATAATGTAGAAAGTTTAAATCTAGCAACTTCGGTTGGTATTATTCTTTCTGAATTGAAAAGTCAGATTACTGGAAAGTAAAATTTATCAGTATTCCGCTTGTCTTCATAAATTCAATATTACTAGTCCAAGGACTTAATGGATCGTTATCATCTACATGTTCATCTGAAATTGCAAAAATTCCACGAATGCTTGGGCTAAATTTAAACCATTCTAGGTAAAGATCAATTCCAAAACCCAATTCATAGAAAAAAACATTTTTTTTAGTTCTAAATTGACCTAAACTATTATCATCAACACTTTTTTCTTTACTTGAAAGATTTAATGCTGTAGAAACCCCACCAAGTAGATATGGCTTAAAATTATTAACCCTTTTGCTTGAAATTTTTATCAGCAGCGGAAAATGTATGTAAGTTGACTTAATTTCTCTGAAATGTAGGTTTGCGTTAAATTCTGTTTCCCCAAATTGGTTTGGATTAAATGCTAAGTTTCTGTTGGACATTATCAGCCCTGGCTCAAAACGCAAATCAAAATAATCAGAGATTCTAAAATTTCCGATTAATCCAACATTAAAACCAAATGATTTTTCAGTTTGGATATCATATGTATCTGTAACATAATCAAAATTAAAATCATAATTGTTCATTCCTAGGAAATAGCCCCAAGAGACAGAAGGCTTATCAAAGTTTTCATTATTAAGAACCTTCTTTTTTGTAAAAAGCTGTGAATATCCGCTTGTTGATATTAGAAAAAAGTAAATTATAACAATGATTAATCTCATAGTTCAGTTAAATCAACGAAAACTTGATAAAATAACCCATTTTTTTTGCGATTATTGTATTTGCTCAATTTATGCTTAAAAGTAACCAATTGGGCAAAATAAATTATATTTGTTCCTAATATTTATTACGAAGAATGAAAATAATAATTGCGGGATCTGGCGAAGTTGGATCTCATTTAGCAAAATTATTATCATATGAATCACAGGAGATTACCCTCATAGATTCCAATGATGAAAAACTAACTTTCCCTAACACTCAATTAGATATAAGAGTGGTTCAAGGAGATTGTACTTCAATCTCTACTCTGAATAAAGCAAATGTTGCTGAAGCGGATCTCTTTATAGGTGTTACAGCTGCAGAAGCCGTTAACTTAACTGCATGTTATTTAGCTAAACAACTAGGTGCCAAAAAAACCATAGCTAGAATTTCTAATCCTGAACTTAAAGAAAATGAAGATATTGATTTTTCAGATTTGGGAATAAGTGAATTAATATCCCCAGAAATTTTAACTTCAAAGGAGATAAATATGGCTATTAATAGGGCCGAGTTTACCGATCCGTTTGAATTTGATGATGGAGCTCTTATAACTCTAGGATTAAGTGCTACTCATACTTCAACATTTGTTGGAAAAACAGTTGTTGAGGCTGCGGAGATATTCCCTGAAACTCATTTTTTTCCAATCTCTATAAAAAGGGGTGAAAACACTATAATCCCTAGAGGAGATACTGTATTTCACTCAGGAGATCATATCGTTTTTATGACTGAACCAGGTGGTGCAGAAGAATTACTCAAGCTTTCAGGTCAAAATAATGGGATTATAAAAAATGTAATGATTCTTGGTGGAGGTAGAGTAGGTAAGAAAGTAGCAGAAGACTTATCATCTAATAATTTTAACGTAAAAATCGTTGAAATTAATAAAGAAAGGGCAGAAGAGCTAGCAGAAGATTTAGAAAATTGTCTCATCATCTATGGTGATGGTACTAATTCTGAATTATTGGAAGAGGAGAATTTGGGCCAGATGGATTCATTTATTGCCGTAACTGGAGATTCTGAAGACAATATTATGTCAAGTCTTATTGCTAAATCAAAGGGAATAAGTAAAACTATAGCACTTGTTGACAACCTTAATTATTACAAATTATCTCAAATTAGCGGTATTGACACCTTAATTAACAAAAAATTACTGGCTGCAGATGCTATATCAAAGCATGTACATAATGCTGAGGTAGTTGCAATATCTCAATTAGCAAATATGGATGCTGAATTATTAGAATATGTAGTTAATGATGAGTCTGAAGTTTGCAATAAAACGATTAAAGACTTAGACTTTCCAAGATGTGCAATTATTGCTGGTGTTATTAGAGAAGGAAAAGGATATATAGTACTAGGGGATTTTAAAATTTTATCTGGAGACAGAATTGTGGTTTGTTGCTTAAAGGAATCAATTCAAAAGGTTGAAAAACTTTTTTAAATGAAAATTAATATAAAAATAATAACATATTTTCTAGGGTTTCTTTTGATAATCAATGGAGGTTTTATGTTTTTAAGTTCCTTGTTAAGCTACTTTTATAAAGACGGTATTACAGCTGATCTGTTTCTTTCAGGAGTTTTAGTTTCAATTATTGGTTTATTAATGTTGTTTTTAAACAAAAGTCACGACAAACAAATAAACAAAAGAGAAGGTTATTTAGTAGTAGTTTTAGGTTGGGTTGCCATGATATTTTCTGGAACTATTCCTTATATTTTAACAGGGACTATTGATGGTTTTTCAAATATATTTTTCGAAACTACATCCGGATATACTGCGACAGGTGCTACTATAATCAATGATGTTGAAGTTCTCCCTGAGGGTATTTTGTTTTGGAGGAGTATAACTCACTGGTTAGGAGGTATGGGAATGATCGTATTTGCAATTGCAATTTTGCCTCTATTGGGTATTGGTGGAATGCAGTTGTTTAATGCTGAATCGCCAGGTCCAAGCACCGATAAATTACATCCAAGAATCACGGATACGGCTAAAAGATTGTGGTTGATATATGTTTCATACACTATTATTGAAACAATTTTTTTAAAGATTGCAGGAATGTCTTTTTTTGATGCTTTAAATCATTCCATGAGTAATATAGCCTCAGGTGGTTTTTCAACTAAAAATGCGAGCCTTGGTCATTGGAATTCTAATCCTTTGATTCAATATATAGTTATTGTATTTATGTTTCTTGCAGGAACTAACTTTGTGTTAAGTTATTTTGGATTCAAATTTAATTTCAAGAAAATTTTTAAAGATGAAGAGTTTAAAGTTTATAGTTTATTTATAATTGGGTTCACTGTTTCAGTTGCAACTATACTGTATTTTAATACTGATTTTTTGATGAGTTATGAGACTCAGTTTAACAGGGTTGAAGCTGTATTTAGACATTCACTATTTCAGGTCGTTTCAATTATAACTACAACCGGTTTTGTTACCGCTGATTATACTACATGGTCTCCGCTATTATT
This sequence comes from uncultured Bacteroidota bacterium, assembly GCA_902519075.1. Taxonomy (GTDB): domain Bacteria; phylum Bacteroidota; class Bacteroidia; order Flavobacteriales; family Flavobacteriaceae; genus MED-G13. Next base: position 17,710 of record CABYIO010000016.1, read on the forward strand.
ACTTATATTTTTTGGTATGATGTTTTTAGGAGGATCAGCAGGAAGTACATCAGGTGGGTTTAAAATAATGCGTCATCTTTTAATTATAAGAAATGGTATTTTACAATTCAAGAAAATTTTACATCCACATGCAATTATACCATTGAGATATAATAAAACCTCAGTTTCCTCTGAAATTACACACAATATTTTAGGATTCTTTATTGTTTACATGCTCTCATTCATGATTGGAACAATTGTTTTTGCTATACTGGGACTTGATTTTGAATCAGCACTAGGTGTTTCCGCATCAAGTCTTGGAAATGTTGGCCCATCAATAGGAGCATTTGGACCAACAAATACTTTTTTTGAATTACCATTACTTGCAAAGTGGTGGTCATCTTTTTTAATGTTGCTTGGAAGATTAGAGCTATTTACTGTTCTAATAATATTTACTTCTTATTTTTGGAATAATAGGTAGATCTTTTACTTTTCAACCGCAGATTTAATTCTTTTAACAGCTTTTTTTATTTTCTCGGTTGAGGCCGCATAAGAAATCCTTATGCAATTAGGATTTCCAAAAGCATCTCCGGTAACAGTTGCGACCAATGCTTTTTCAAGAAGAAACATTGACATGTCAGATGCATTATTTATTTCAAATCCATCTATAGTTTTTCCAAAATAATGTGAAATATTAGGAAAAACGTAAAATGCGCCATCGGGAATATTACATTTAAAACCTGTAATACCATTAAGAAGGTCCAGAATTAAATTTCTTCGAATCTTAAATTCATCAACCATATATTTAATTTTTTCAGGCTTTTCGATTAAGGCAGTGATTACAGCTCTTTGAGCAATACAATTTGCACCACTGGTTACTTGTCCTTGAACTTTATTACATGATCTAGCAATCCATTCCGGTGCACCAATATATCCAATCCTCCAGCCCGTCATAGCAAAAGCCTTTGAAACACCATTGACAGTTATTGTCCTGTCTTTTACATTTTCAAAACTTCCAATGCTGTGATGAACGCCCTTATAATTTATATGCTCGTAAATTTCGTCAGAAACAATAAAAATACCCTTATGAGACTCAAGAACATTTGATATCTCCTGAAGTTCTTTTTTAGAGTAAACAGAACCACTAGGATTACAGGGTGAGCTGAACCAAACCATTTTTGTTTTATCAGTGATGGCATTAATAAGCTGATCCCCTGTCATTTTAAAATTATTTTTAATATCAGTTTTAACTTCAACAGGAATACCACCTTTTAATTTTACTATATCAGCATAACTTACCCAATATGGACAAGGTAATATAACTTCGTCACCAGGATTAATAAGTACAGAAGCAACATTATATAGGGCCTGTTTTGCTCCCGTGGAAACTACTATTTGTGGAGAAGTGAATTTCAGTCCATTATCTCTTTCAAACTTATTTATTATTGCTTGTTTTAAATCAGCATACCCATCTACAGGAGTATAAGAGTTGTAATTTTCATCGATAGCTTTTTTAGCTGCATCCTTTATGAAATCAGGGATATTAAAATCAGGTTCGCCTAGACTCAAACCAATAACATCTTTTCCAGATGCTCTTAATTCTCTTGCTTTTGCAGCCATCGCTAATGTTTGTGACGTTGCTAAATTCTTAACTCTTTCTGATAAATATTCCTCCATAATTTTAAGATGATCAAAAATAATACATAGTGCGAATTATTAAAATTATTGTTTACAATATCCTACTTTTGTTTAATAACTTTTGAAATGAAAATTATACTTGATCAATTTCCAGATCTAAATGATAAACAAATTATTCAGCTTTCCAGTTTAAAAAATATTTATGAGACATGGAATAGTAAAATAAATGTTATTTCTAGAAAAGATATTGAAAACATTTACATCAGACATATTCTTCATTCTCTGTCTATAGCAAAGTTTATAAAATTTAAAAGAGATGCCACTATATTAGACTTGGGAACAGGAGGAGGTTTTCCTGGAATACCATTAGCAATAATCTTTCCTGATTCTAATTTTATTTTAGTAGACAGTATAAGAAAAAAAATAGCTGTAGTTGATGAGGTTGTTAAGGAGTTGGGGTTAAAGAATATTAATTCAGAGTGGTCTAGAGCTGAAGATTTAGATTACAGTTACGATTTTTTAGTGACCAGGGCGGTTGCTAAAATGCCTACTTTAATTAATTGGTCAAAAGGTCGATTCAATAATTATTCATTTCATGACATTGAAAATGGAATTATTGCTTTAAAAGGGGGTGATATAGATGATGAATTAAATGGTATTAGTGAAAAAAAAATATTGGACATCAAAAACATCTTTGATATCCAATATTTCTGTGATAAGAAAATTGTTTACGTACCTTCTAGTATTATCTAACCCTAAGTTTAAATGTATTAACTCCGGTTTCAGCTTGAACTTTTACAAAATATATTGATGTTGACAAGTTGCCAAGATTTATCTGATAGCCGTAATTATTGATATTTTTCTCAATTATTTTTTGACCAAGTAAGTTATAAACCTGAATATTTCTCAAAATTTCACTTGAATTTAAAGTTAGTAAATCATTAAACGGATTATAATAATATTCAAAATCTGAAATTTCATTTTCTCCAACTCCTAGTGTTCCTTCAACTTTCAAGGAATCTGTTTGAAGAATAAATGAGTCATTTCCAACATAGTGAATAGCAATTCTAATATTCTGACCTTCATATTCTGACAAATCAAATTCATAAGTTGTCCAATCAGTTGGTGCCTCAATATATGCTCCATCAGAGATTACTGTGAAATCATTATAATCTGTAGTGGTTCCAACAGCAATCTGAAATCTTTCAAGGCCATATGTGTCATTGACAGATTTAGCTTTCATCGAAAATATCGGTGAAGTTATTCCACTCAATGAAAATTCAGGACTGATCATCCAATCATCATTTGGAATGGTAGTACCATTTGCACCAGATGCAACAAAATATAAACCTTGATCACCTTGGTAAGTATCATATTCAGGGATTGGTCCACCAGTCGGCGTTGCTATAACATCGTTATAAATTATTCCAGTTCCTACATAACCCTCGTTCTCAAAATCAACAGCATTTACCCCCCAGGTAGTTCCACCATCCAAATCATACATAATCCAATCACCAATATCACTAATTATGAATGGGTCATAACATTCAAAATTATCTCTCCATGCGATTGGTAATGAATAGTCATCTGGGCAATTAGATGTTTCTTGACTGCTTATAGTAATTGTAACAGAATCATTTGACGTGTCTTCATCATTAGCAAGTAAAGTACCCGCGGTAATTTCATAGTCTCCAACCAATGAAAAGTCAGCACCTGTTTCAAAAGTATACTCAACACTTTGACCAGAAATTATTACACCAGAAAGATTTTCAATAATTTGATCACCACCGTTTATTTGAAAATAAACATCTACATTAGAAACTCCTAAAACACCATAATTTCTAACAGTTATAGTTATATTTTCATTGTTACTAAGTACACCACTTTCAGGTGAGTCAATTGACAATACACCTGAATCAGTTTGATTATTTGATTGTGTACAACTTGGAGGTAATGAAAAATCTTCAACTTGATCGGTTCTACTACTTGCATTTCCTTGGTCAGCTTGCCATCCTAAACCTCTAGCTGCAAACGCACCCCATATTAGGCATTCATTAGCTCCGTCATATAATAATTCATCAGCAAGTAAAATAGCATCTCTCATATCAACAAAACCTGAGCTACACGGTGCAAGCTTCAGGCCATCAATAACAAGCTGCATTATCATATTGTTTCCACCATTTCCATTGGTCAGGTCTGGATCAAATCCGTATTCATCAATAAATAACCAAGTTAGATCCCAAAGCATAGTTGCAAAAACAAATCCAACTCCATGAGGTTGACTAACAGCTGCTGTATTGTTGGTGTCAGCATATGTGTAACCATTTATTGCAAAATCAGGAGAATAGGGTGCATTACGAATTCCATTACCATTTGGAGATTGCCCTGCTGAATAAGTGGCAACACCTCTCGGTAATGATGGTGAATCATTTTCACTAAGTGTAATCATTAGTCCAAACCAATCTGAAAAACCTTCCCCTTGTTGCTCATCATTTTGCATACATCCAGCAGCTTGCGCACCTCCCATAAGTCTATTAGAAATACCATGTCCATATTCGTGAGCAATGATTTCATTGTCATAATCTGAGTCAGTATAATTTGATGCATTAATAAGGGATGCATCTATTGTTTCTCCAGCTTGTAATTGAGCTATTAAAGCCTCTCCATCAGCTTGACTTATCATTATAGAAGGAATAGTTACACTACCTCCATCAGCACCTGCTCCCATAGTTATTGGACCGCCAGTAACATTATTAACCATTATTACAGCAATGGCGCCAGCATTTTCAGCCGCTAAAATTTTAGTTCCAAACTCACAAGTTCCTCGTCTTATAACAACTATGTTACCTGCTAAATCTGTTGGATTAATTATTGTTTGACATGCATCGTGCGGGTCTGGGGAATCTTCCCCTATTTCTCCTTGATCATATAATAGGGCTAAGACCCCAGTAAGAGGTGTATCATCAGGTAATGATTCACCAAAACCAGCAGGTTGACCTGTATATTCACCTGCCAATGGTCCATTTAAAATTGTTAACGGTTCACCAGCTGGACCACTCCACAAAAACATGGTCATCTGAGGGTTTGATCCGTCGGGTGGTGTACCAAAACTTGCATTATTAAATCCACTTCCATCTTGTCCATCAGCATTAACGCTATCTCCACCAAATCCTCCGTTTCCATAATTGTTTTCTTGAAAATTTCCACTTGCTTCATCAAATCCATATCTATACCATATGTCATGCATCATATTATTTATGTAAAACAAGTTAGTAATTGACGCATCCATATTCTCAGATGCTGGAAGAGTGAAATCAGCTTGAAAATTAAAATTCAATTCCGTTCCACCATCAGGTGAATAATCAGTATTGATTCCAGTACCTAATCCATCACCTTCATCATCTTCTCTTGCATAAACATTATTACCACGAGTAATAGTATACTCAGGACCGTCAATTCCATCAGTATCATGCCATCCAAAAGGTGAAGCTACTGGATCAGCAGGGTTGCTTAATAATTCAAAAGGCCCATGATTTGGACTTGGAGTTGGTAAGGATACAACATTATATAATGATCCATCCATTGATGACTTATTCAAATTTTTATCAATGGGGTTTTGACCGTGAGAGTGAGTATGATTACCATCTTTATCAAACTCACAATTTATCATCCAATTTTCAGTTTTTAAAATTTCACCATTATCTGCACTTACAAAAATATCATACCAGTTTTTATGATCAATGGTTATTATATTGAAGTTCCATGCAAGATGTAATTTACCGTCTTTATTTATATAGATTAATTGAGACTCTATATTATTGATATTTGTATGAGTCCATCCATCTGTAGAATTTTTGAATTCTTTAATGTTTAATTCATTCAGTGCTTTATCTATTGCCGAATAGCTTTCTATTTTTGGCTCCAGTAAAGATGATTTGCCATAACTTTCATCAAGGAATCGATTAGAATATGACTTTATTTCACCGTCCTTGATGGACATAGTAGATATTGCATTGTGAATCTCAAGATTATTAAATTTTTGTTGAACATAGTAAACATCGTAATTAGGGTTGGTTTCAACCGAACTCTTAATTTGGTACTGACTAGTGTTCAGTGAAAATTTTTCACTTAAATAATTATCAATATTAGCTTTGTTTTTTTCTTGAGACAACAAAGTTCCACATGTTAATATGAATATAAACGCTAAATATTTTTTTAATCGATTTATCATAGTTTTATTTTTCTTTATCAAGGAAAGGATATCTATAGTCTGTAGCTAAAAACATTTTTAATTTATATCGTTGTTAAGTTCATATACTATTTCTTCTTGGTCTTCTTCACTAACATTATCATTTTCTAATTCCTCACTTTGAACTAAGACTTTCTTAGGAGCTTCCTCTCCACCTGTAAGCATTCCACCAAAACTCATAAAACCTATAGCCATAAGACCTGTTATTATAAATGTTATACCTAAACCTCTTAGGGGTCCTGGAACAGAAGAATATCTAATTTTTTCTCTAATGGCAGCAATAGCTAAAATCGCTAGAAAGAACCCAAATCCAGACCCTATCCCGTAAGTTGTAGCCAATTGTATAGAAGCTATTTCTCTCGACTGCATGAACAATGATCCACCTAAAATAGCACAATTTACCGCAATAAGTGGTAAGAAGATTCCGAGTGAATTATAGAGAGAGGGTGAAAACTTTTCTACAATAATCTCGACGAGTTGAACCATTGTTGCAATTGTTGCAATAAACATAATGAATGAAAGAAAACTCAAATCGTAATCAATTAAGCTTGGATGAAGCCAAGCTAACGCACCGTCTTGTAGAATATACTGATCTAAAAGCCAGTTTAATGGAACTGTAATTGCCAAAACAAAAGTAACAGCTGCACCAAGTCCAATTGCGGTTGAAACTTTCTTGGAAACTGCTAGATAAGAACACATTCCTAAAAATGTTGCAAATACCATATTATCAATAAAAACAGACTTAAAAAATAATTCTATATGCTCCATCTATTCTTCAATTAAATGTTTACTTTTTGCTCTTTGGACCCAAATTATAATTCCTACTACAATTAAAGCCATGGGGGAAAGCAACATAAATCCATTGTTTTCATAACCAAATGCGTATAAACCTGTCTTATCAATCGGATCTCCTAATATAGGAATACCCCATAAAGTACCTGAACCTAGTAACTCTCTAAAGAAACCAACAATTATAAGAATTACTGCATAACCAAATGCATTTCCAATACCATCTAAAAATGATCTCCACAATCCGTTTCCAAGAGCAAATGCTTCAAATCTCCCCATAATTATACAATTTGTAATTATCAGTCCTATAAAAACTGAAAGTGTTTTGCTGAGTTCATAGGCATAAGCTTTTAACACTAAGTCAACTATAATTACAAGTGTTGCAATAACAGTTAGTTGCACAATTATCCTAATTTTTGAAGGAACTATATTTCTAATCATTGAAATAACAACATTACCCACTCCCATAACAAATAATACTGATACTGACATTACCACCGACGCCTCAAGTTCTGCAGTAATAGCTAATGCAGAACAAATACCCAATACCTGAACAGTAATTGGATTGTTATCAGATAATGGATCTGCTATTAATTGGCGATCTTTTTTTGAAAGTATTCCCATATTAGTTATTATTTAAAGAATTAAAATATGGTTGATATAGACTAAGGTCACTTCTGATCATAGCCGTTACTCCATCACCTGTAATTGTTGAACCAGCAATTGCGTCCACTTCATTATCATATTTATCTTCATTCTTTGGGTCAAGATTGGTTTTAGAAACAGTTACACCTTTAAAATTTCCCTGAGAATCCAATAAGGATTCTCCAATAAAATCATCCATAAAAAACCTTTGTTTGATATTAGCTCCAAGTCCAGGAGTTTCAGCTTTATGATCAAAATAAATGCCTCTGATAACCATATTTTCATCAACTGAAACATATGCCCATATTGCATCCCAAAGTCCCTTACCTCGAATTGGTGCTACATAGAGGTTCCTTCCTTCTTTCTGTGCTAAAAACAAAGGAAGCTTCCTTTTATGACTTGGATCTTTAGCTAGGGTTTTTTGCTTTTTTACGTCAATTAGATAAGCTTTATTATCTTCAATAACCTCATCTCCTTGAATGTAAATTTGTTTTGTTATATACTTGTTAAATTCCTCTTCAGCTTTTTCTGCGGCAATAAAGCTTACATTGTTACCTTCATTCTCATTAATCCCGATAGCATATAAAATATTTTGTTGTTTTTCAAGAATCTCATTGATTCTAATTTTATCCTTCAAAGATGAATCAATAGCAGCTAGAAGAGTCCCAACAATAACAACCAGACCAACTGCAAATAAAAGTGTGTATGTATTTTTTTCAGTATTAATCGCCATAATTAAGAAACTTTAAGTTTTAATCTATTTAACCTCATTTTTACATTTGATTGAATAACAAAATGATCAATAGTTGGAGCAAATACATTCATTAATAAAATAGCAAGGAAAACACCTTCTGGATAAGCAGGATTAAATACTCTAATCATAATCGATATAAAACCAATTAAAAAACCATAAATCCATTTACCCTTATTAGTTTGAGCGGCTGTAACAGGATCAGTTGCCATAAAAACAGCTCCAAAAAGAATACT
>CABYIO010000017.1 GCA_902519075.1 uncultured Bacteroidota bacterium
CTGACATTTTTATGTAAATTATCGTATGAAAAAAATTATATTGATTTTTTTGACATTTATATCCCTAAATGTATTAGCCCAGAGCACACCTTTTGAAATTGTTGAAGAAATGGGTAGGGGTATTAATTTAGGAAATGTTCTAAGTGCTCCAACCGAAGGTAATTGGGCTTTTTCAGTCTATGAAGAATACTTTGACCAAGTTAAAGATGAAGGCTTTAGCAACGTAAGAATTCCTGTTGATTTTTTTGGGGGTACCTTTTTGAATGCAGATTATACTGTGAATGGAAATGAAAGAACTCTTAGTAGTTTATCAAACTGTGATGATAACTCATGTTTTTCAGAGTTAGCAGGTACTCAAAATCAATATGATGGAAGTATAGATGATTATTATGTTAATCCTTTGTACCTGGATAGACTGCAACAGATTGTAGACTGGTCGATATCAAAAGGACTAGTTACAATAATTGACTTTCATGGGGCAAAACTAAAAGAAAAATTTCTTTATACTTTTGACCAAAGTGACATAAACGGAGTAAACTACTATTCATATCCAACCTCGGCGAAAAGAATTGCGGATTTAAATAAATTTAAAGCAATCTGGAGAGATATCGCGGAAAGATTTAAAGATTATCCAGAAACATTACTATTTGAAATTTTCAATGAACCCTATTTTTGGCTTTCAGCTAATGAAATATCTACTATTTCCAGTGACATAATTAACATTGTAAGGTCATCAGGCTCGAACAATGAATCTCGTAAAATAATTATTACAGGGGGAGATACTACAAGTTGGGAAGTTATTTTTCAGATACCAAATGATTTGATTAATTCTGACCCAAATTTAATAGCAACATTTCACTATTATCAACCGATGAGTTTTACATCATCAATGCAGGAGAATAATAATAATTTTAATCTGAGTCAAAATGCAAAAAATCAAATTACACAAAGATTTAGTCAGATTAACTCCTGGTCCACAACAAATAATATTCCTGTTTATCTAGGTGAATTTGGAGCAGATAATGAAAATGGAATAAATTATTGGGTACAGGGGTCTAACGGTACCTTTGGAGGTCCAAATCCTGCAGATAGAATTGAATATCACAGACATATTGCTGAGCAAGCAATATTAAATAATTTTTCGTTTTCTGCTTGGTGTGCTGGGAACAAATCAACCAAAACCATAAGTTTAAGAACTGACAACCCTGAAAATGAAAATATTATTGCAGGAAATTGGGTTGAAGAGGTTAAGGATGCATTATTGGGAATTGGTTGCTATAGTACAGAGGACGTCTTAATACAAAACCCTGATTTTGAATGTGGTATTAATAATGGATGGAATTTATCAACCTTTAGCGGAGCACAAGCTAATTTTTCTGAAACTGAAACTGAATCATATGAAGGAAAGTCGGCTAAAATTGAGGTGACAGAATTAGCTACCAATAATTCTGGATTTAACAAGGTAATTTTGAATAACCAAGAATATGATCAGGATTTAAGCGGTAAAACGATTAATATAAAATTCAATGCTAAGTCAAACTCTGACAACAATGAATCTATTTCAATAAAAATTAGGTTAAAGCTTGGTAGTAGTGGTAATAATTATATTGTATCAAATGAACTAACTCTTAGTTCAGAGTATAACCTTTATGAATTTGAATTTAATATTGACGAAAGCTATGATACCCATAAATTACAAGTGTTATGTGGGGATGCTATTGGAGAATATTTCTTTGATAATTTTGAAACAATAATTAATGACCAATCATTTTCAAATAATGATGAAATTATTCAAGATGTGGTCTTCTTTCCAATACCATTTGAAAATAATTTATATTTCAATTCTCATCAAAATTTAAATGTTAGTATATATAGTGTAGATGGGAAACTAATAAGCATCTTAAAGCTACAAAGCGAGACAGGGAAAGTAAATCTTGACTTTCTTGAAAAAGGTGTTTATATATTAAAGTACTTCACTGAGGGGGTAAATTATTACAAAAGGATAATTAAAAATTAAGGCTATCATTCATTAAAGAATTGAAAAATCATTGTAAGGATCAAGTGTTCTGATTAACCCTTCCTTGTCGTATTGAATTTCAGCAATTTTAATAGATCTCAAATGCGTAACACCTTTAGAAAGTGAAGAATCATGATAAAATAAATACCATTTGCCCTTGAATTCACAAATTGAATGGTGAGATGTCCAGCCAACAACAGGGTTTAAAATTTTTCCTTTATAAGTAAATGGGCCGTAAGGATTATCACCAATTGCATAACAAATAAAATGTGTGTCTCCGGTTGAATATGAAAAATAGTATTTGCCATTATACTTGTGTACCCATGCCGCTTCAAAAAAACGTCTTTCGTTATCACCGGCTAATAGCAATTTACCTTTTTCATCAAGTATTTGTACTTCCCTTGGTTTTTCAGAAAATTCTAATAAATCATCTGACATTTTTGCAACAAAAGGTAAAAGAGCAGGCTCATCATCATTTGGAAGAAAAGCTGTTGGGCTTGCAGAATTGTTGGAGTTAAAAACCCCTTTTCTCCATCTTTGTAATTGGCCACCCCAAATACCTCCAAAGTACATGTAATATTCTCCATTATCATCTTTATAAACTGCAGGGTCTATTGAAAAACTTCCTTCAATTGGTTTATCAATTGGAGTAAATGGCCCTTCTGGGTTTTCACCAACTGCAACGCCAATTCTAAAAATTCCTTTATAATCTTTTGCTGGAAAAAACAGGTAATATTTTCCATCCTTCTCATTTGCATCTGGTGCCCACATTTGTTTTTCAGCCCATTTTACATCATCAACATGAAGAGCCATTCCGTAATCTGTGACATCGCCATTAATATTATTCATTGAAAAAACATGATAATCTTCCATTGCAAAATGACTACCTAAATCATCAAAAGCATCACCTGTATCAATGTCATGAGATGGATAGATATAAATTTTGTCACCGAACACATGTGCAGATGGATCGGCAGTATAAAGATGGGTAATTATGTGTGGTGATATTGATCTTTTATTTAAATCTTCAAAATCAATATGGTCAATACTATTCTCTGGCATTGTATTCTCTAACTTTTTCTTTTTTTCAATAAATCTTGTTCAATCTTCTCCTCCATCTTTTTATCAATAACATAAAAGAATAGCAAAGCAGCGGCAACTAAAAAAGGGATTGAGGGAAATACACTAACCAACATTTTAGTGCCTAAAATTGCGGATTCAGTTTGCTCACCAGCACTATTAGGAACATATCCATAACTGCCTAATATAGATGCTACTAATGCACCTCCAATACTTAAGCCAAGCTTTAGGCCTACCATCATTGCTGAAAAAATTATTGCAGTAGCTCTTCTATTGTTTTTCCATTCTGAATAATCTGCGACATCTGCAATCATCGCCCAAAGCAATGGTATTGTAATCCCGTAAAAGAACCCATGAAATATTTGGGCTCCAAAAATTAAAGCAATTGATTCAGGAGAAAGTATATAAAATATTAATATGAATAATGTAGAAATAAACAGGAAAAACCCAAAAACATTTCTTTTACCATACTTATCAGCCAACATTTTTGACAGGCCTATTCCAACAATCATAAAGATAATACCTCCAGCATTAAAAAGTCCAAATCCAGCAGATACAGGGTCATTGCCAAAAAAATTAATTCCAATATTTGATAAGAAATCCAGTATTGGAGAAATGAAATCACTCAGGGAATTTTCTGAAACATAGTTTTCAAAATAATAAACATAAGCGCCTCCCTTCATTGAAAGTGTTATAAATAATAAAGTAGTTACAGTCAACATAATTACCCATGGAATATTTTTAATCAGATCTTTAATATCTTCTAATAAACTTGATGATTGCTCTTGGGTAGGAACAATTCTTTCCTTAGTGGTAATAAAAGTAATTAGTAATAGTATCGTTCCAATAACTGCCAGCCAAGTCATTGTAATTTCAATACCTACAGCTTTATCTCCATCTCCAGCATACATAATAATTGGTAGCATGAATACCTGAACAAAGAATTGCGCAAACATAACTGCAACAAATCTATAAGCTGAAATGCTATTCCTTTCTTTCATATCCCCAGTGATGACACCACTTAATGCTGAATATGGAAGGTTGCTTCCAGCGTATAATAACAATAATAATGTGTAAGTAACTACCGCATAAATTACTTTGCCGCTATATGAAAAGTCAGGCGTAGTAAATGCTAGTACTGATGTAATACCTAAAGGTACTGCAGTCCATAAAATCCATGGTCTAAACTTTCCCCATTTGCTATTTGTTCTATCAGCTAATGCACCAACAATTGGATTGAATCCAATAGCAGCAGCTGTACCAACAAAAAAAATGATAGCAGTTGCATCATCTGCCTCAAGTCCATATATATCGGTGTAGAAATATGCTAAATATGTTATTAAAGTTTGGAATACAAGATTAGCTGATAAGTCTCCTAGACTATATCCAATCTTTTCTTTAATCGAAAGTGGTTGTGTTATCATAGTTTATTTAATAGTTGAAGTGTCAATATTCAACAGCTCAAAATATGCAGGTTTCTTATTGTATTCTCTGTCAAACAATAATGGGTAGTCAGTTCTACCTCTAATAGGATTTTCATTTCTCCACGTATACTTATCCGTCGTACCCCAAAAAGTTACCCTGCTAATTTTATCATGATGCTTTACAAATAGCTCAAAAATCTCTTTATATCTCTTATTTAATTTTTTCTGGACATTGTCAGGTATTCCCGATTGATATGGATCCCATTTTTTATCACCTTCAAATTTTTTAAATTCTTCTCTTGCAATTCCTGCTAATTCGTAAGGGTTTGGAATTACCGTTATATCAAGCTCGGTTATCATTACATCAACACCAGTGGCTGCTAAATCAACAATTGTTTCTTCGATTTCCTTAATACTTGGAAAGTGAAGGTCCCAATGGGCTTGAATGCCAACCGCATCAATTCTAATTCCTTTTTCCTTTAAAGAGTTAATTATCCTAATTGCACCTTCTCTTTTCTTTGGCTTATATAGATTGTAATCATTGTATGCAAGCTCAACATTCGGATCAGTATCATTTGCATATTGAAATGCTTTTTCTATGTAATTGTCACTCATCATTTCAAGAAAAACAGTCTCTCTTAGTGTGCCGTCATCATTTAACGCTTCATTTACAACGTCCCACATATCAACCTTACCTTTGAATCTTGTTACTAATTGAAATATGTGGTTTTTAACATGTAAATTAAATTTTGATTTATCTTCTATTTTTGAAACATAATCAGGGACTTGATTATGCCACACCAAAGTATGACCTAATAAATACATGTCATTTTCTTTAGCAAAATCTGTAATTTTCTGAGCATTTGAAAATGTAAACTTTGAGTACTCCGGATGGGAATGCATCCACTTCATTGAGTTTTCTGGAGTTACTGAACTAAAGTCTTCAGAGACAATTTTTAAAATCTTTTCGTCATTATCGATAATTTGATAGTCCTCTTGATTAATTGTTGCTCCAATTAAAAAGTAATCTGCAAATTTTTCCTTTAGACTTTCAGATTTTTGTGAGCACATTGCCAAAGGCAAACATGCAAAAAATAAAAAAAATATATTTCTCATACTTCACTGATTAATAAAATATAAATATATAGAAAAGGGCATTTTATTAATGCCCTTTTCTTTGGTTATTATTTATTTATATATCTACTTTATGGCTAACTTGAAAGTTTTCGATTTCGAATTATTTCCTTCAACATTAACAACATAAATAGAGCTGCTTAAGTCAGATAAATCCAATACTACTGAACTATCGTTTAAGTCTTGATTTAAGACTTGTTGACCTAGCATGTTATAAATCTGAATATTTGATAATAGCTCCTCTGAAGTCACTCTTAGAATATTGGTTTCTTGATTAAATGTATAATCAATATTCTCTAATGTGAATTCCTCATTACTCATTGTACTAGAAGTAACTGAAACATCATCAACATTTAAAACAAACATATCTGTAATATCATGATGTCTAAATCCAATGTAAACTAAACCACCTGTAGCAGCAGAAATATCAAGTGATCTATCAGCAAAAGTATTACCACAAGCATCACCGCCATTTGCGATAGTTTCGTTATAACTAACCGATCCATTTATTAAATCATTATAGTTATTTGAAGATCCTACATAAACGGAGTAGTTCTCTTGACACCATGCAGGGTCAATACCTCTAACCTTCCATTCTAATAATGCATCTGTATGATCAGTTAAATCAATTGGACCCATTATTACCCAGTTGTCAGGGGTTAATGCACCTGCGCCTGAAACCCAAGATGCAGAAGCAGCTACATTATTGCCTGCCTCATCAACGTCATAGTTTACATAGTACCAGAATGCACCATCTCCATCATTATCATAGAATGTTTGACAATTAGTCCAAGCATCAGGATCGTTAAAATCATTTAGATATGGCAGTGAATAGCTACTTGGGCAAATAGTTGTTGTCCAAGGATCAGGGCCATCATTACCATTATCTGTCCAATCCGAATAATTATCATCTCCGCAAATAGATCTAATTGTAAAATAGTATGTGGTATTTGATTCTAATCCCGTTAATGTATGAGGGAATGCATCAAATTCATACACAGTTGCTGTTCCATCTCCAGGGGTAAATGTAGAAGTGTTGTATTCGATTTGATAGCCTATAACTCCATCTTGGTTATTACCATCAAATATAGCTCCATCTCCCGTCATTGACCAAGAAGTAATATCTGGTGCAGGACATGGGCCAGCTGAGCATTCAACAAATGGATAAGGACAACTTGAATCACATGTTGTTGTTGAACCGTCTGTACAGTCAACACCACCATAGGTCCATGCATCATCAACTTTGTAAGCCCATGAATCAAGGTATTCCCATGCTTCACCAGTACCATCAATGTCTGGTTCACCAAATGTTTCAATTACACTTCCACCGAAGAATAATTCAATCGCATCATCACCGTTTTGAG
Organism: uncultured Bacteroidota bacterium; assembly: GCA_902519075.1. Classification (GTDB taxonomy): domain Bacteria; phylum Bacteroidota; class Bacteroidia; order Flavobacteriales; family Flavobacteriaceae; genus MED-G13. The sequence continues at coordinate 7,020 of CABYIO010000017.1, forward strand.
AGATTGAACTACTGGCCTCAAGGACTTGATCAAAGCCAGTCATTCCGTAAGCTTCCATAGCTTCCAGTGATCTTGCAATTAATATATGTTGACCAGCAGTTGCTGAACCTTCTGGGAATGTATATTCCTCTCCGTCAGTACCACCACCATTATTTGCAACACCAATCCCATAATTGGTTAAGTCAGCAATATCTTCAGTGACAAGTACATGAAGTGCTTTTCCGTCTGAGCCACCACTTGGAACGGTAAAATCAATTATACCTTGTAATACCATCATTCCATCTTCAGCAGTAACCGAACAACCAACTCCGTCTCCAGAGCAATCTCCAAAGCATGCTAGTAAAGTCATATCAGCGGTAACTTCAGGTAATATTCTATCATTGTAGTTATTTGGATCCGCACAATCTTGACCTTCTAGGTTCTCTTTTGTGCCCCAATCGCCACCATCACCAGGACTATTTAGGAAAATATAGTTTCCAGTAGTTCCTTCAGGTAAATCAATTGATCCAACCCAAACTCCGTCACCATCATCATCAAATAGTTGTAATGCTTGAGCGTTACCTAACACACCACCACCAGCATAAATTCCATTAGCACCAACTGTAATATTGGCTGTATCAACTGAGAATGTTACTGTGTATGTGTTACCTGGCTCTTCACCAACACATAAGTTCCAATATACTGTATCTAATGTCATGTCTGAACCAGCAACAGAGAATGCTCTATTTTCATAGTTCCCATCATCTGCATTTTCAGCACAATCAGGTGTTCCATCTGCAGTCCATGACTCTTGGTTACTCCATCCATTAACAGTGAACTTATATTCATAGTCACCATCTTCTAATGGAATTGTAACTGTATAGATTCCGTCTCCATCATCATCAGACATTGGAGTACAGTCACCACACCATCCAGCAAAACTACCGTTTAAATGAACAGTATCATCAGCTCCTAATCCACCAGGATAGTTACTCATGTTTACGTTGAATGTAACATTATAGGTAGGGTTAGCAGCAGGACATGTCCCGTCTGACTCACAACTACCAAAACAGTGTTGTATTGTCATATCACCATCAATAGCTGGTAATATTCTATCGTTATAATTAGCAGGATCAGCACAATCTTGACCTTCTAAGTTTTCTTTAGTTCCCCAGTCACTATCACTGTTAGGACTATTTAAGAAAATATAGTTACCAGTTGTACCAAGATCCATAGCAACAGTTACTTCCCAAGTACCGTCACCATCAGCATCTGACATCGCATGTGTATTAGCACCACCAAATACACCACCACCTAAATACATACCATTATCACCAACAGTGATATTAGCAGTATTAACAGTGAATGTTACATTGGCTTGAGCAGTCTCACATGATACTGTAGCATCTAATGATGCAAATCCTGATTGTCCAGTTTGACAAGACCAAGAACCGTCAGATTGAATGTAAACCATTAAGGTGCCATCGTCTGATTCTACTGTAACACCATTTAAGTCTCCCGTAAGGGGATCACCTATTTGAGTTCCAGCACCATTTGTAACGATTACATAGTCGTATCCATCTTCAGTACCACCAGCAAATGTTACCGATGCAGTTTGTCCAGCGTCAGCAGTAGAGGTAAACCATAGCTCTGTAGAATTAGTACTATCATAACAGATAGATGTTGTGTCACCACAAGCAAGAGTTCCATCAAAAGTTGAGAACGCAATAGTTGCGGTTACAGCTGGGTCTAATGGTTGATGAGATTCATCAACTAACGAGAATACGATTGTGTGATCACCATTTGGTAAATCAGACAATGTAAGATCGTCAGAAGAGTATACCATAACTTCTGAACCACCATTCAATGAATAGTGAATGTGTCCATCTACACCAGTATCTCCAGATGCTCCAACAGTAAAGTTTTCAATTGTAAATGAGAACGTAGCTGAGCTTCCACTTGTACTTGATCCAACTGTCATAGAAACAGCAGCGGAACATACAATATCAGCAGTAGCTTGAGCACCTGAACTAACAGTATAAGAAACACCATTTACATTAATAGATGCACCATTCCATCCGTCTCCGAAAGAATCATTCATCACTAAAGTATAAGTGTCTCCAAATGACATTTCTAATGTCTGAGCAGTAGTACTACTTGCATCACCAGACATTACTACAGCTGATGATCCATCTTGAATTTCCCACGAAACTTCTGAAGGATAAGAACCACCTGACTCCATGAATACATCAAATGAACAATCAACAGATGCAGGCTGTGAAGACTCCTCAACAAATAAAATTTGTTGAATATCAATAATCCCAGCTGATGCAACAGGTCCATCCCCAGGATTTTCAACTATTTGAAACCACCAATTTGCTTGAGTGCCAGTCCAATTTGTTAAAGCAGTAAGGTCTAACTCATATGTTTGAACAACACCATCATTTGCCACCATATCAACAGTTGAATACTCGTTTCCACCACTCGGTGAAACAAGGGTGAACTTATTCTTTGGTGAATTATTTACCAATGTTACTTGAACATATTTATACGTATCAGCATCAACGCTGTAAAGGCCTGTTTGCTCCAACTTTGGATATGGGCTCTGAGCAGCAATGTCTAAATGTAATTCACCGGCTACTGGCTGTGTAAGTGTAACGCCATTGACTGCAGAAAAACCTTCGCTATCAGAAGTATCATCAAATGTATAATCAACTCTTGGTGTTGCAGGAATTGATTCTACAATTTCAATATGATCAATCAAAATGTCTCCTGCAAAAGTCTCATTGTTGATTCCATTACCTTTTTTAAACCTAAAAATTATTTCACTAAGAGTTCCAGTCCAATTTGAATTTGCAGCTACATTTATATAATGAGTTACAAAATCTGCGTCATTCGCAGTAAGCGTTTCAAAATTTACATAGCATCCACATGTACCGCTTGGGGGGCCTAGGATTGCCTGCATTTTATTATTAGCAGTTTCATTTTTCATTGTAATTGCAATAAAACTACCTAAAGACGTATCAATCCCAGCATCTTGATTTCTAAAATTTGAGTTTGGTGATTCTGCATTTCCATCTCCATCAGCATCATTCAAGGTAAAAGTGACATAAGTGTCACCAAGTGTTAATGAAGCATAATTTTGTGCAACAAACCCGTGGTCTGTTCCGTTAAAATCCCAAGGTGGACTGTCTTGGGCAAATAAGCTTAGATTGAAAAGCATCAAAAAAGCTACAACGATTGAGTATAGTTTATTCATAATTTAAAATTTAATAATTTAATAATTTAATAATTTAATAATTTAATAATTTATTTTGAGATTTTTACGTCATCCAGTAAAAATTCTGTTCCCTCAGTCATATACCAGAATCTAATTGCTTGATTTGAACTATTAGATTTTAAGTTAAAAGTATGTGAATATTTGGTCCAATCTTCAGAGAGAATAAAATCCTTTCCCTGATAACTTCCTTGAACATCAGATTGAATCACTACTTTCATTTTTCCTCCTCCATCTTTGTTCTTCGCATGAAAAGTTATTGTTACCGCATCTCCTTCTTTTCCTTTAAACTTTTGATTAAATTGTGAGCTTAGATGATAACCCTTTTCACCCAAACTATGAGTTTGTACTTTGAGGGCCTTTTGACTGCCTGGGTTTGTATCGAAATCCTCCACAGAAAATGTAGCATCAGCTCCTTTTCGTGTAACATTATTCCACCACCAAAACTTACCCTCGGGACTTACCCCTTCCAAATTTGAATTCTTTAATTCTAATGTTTTTTGAGAAAATGTGTCAGTGTAAAAGAAGACTATAAAAAGTGTTAAAATAAATTTAATTGTTAGTTTCATGATTGATTATTTAGTTTATATAATATTATTGTTTTATTAATCTAAAGATTTTTAATTGTCCCGTATTTATATCCTCGAACTTTAAAAAATATAAGCCTTTTTCAAGACCTGATATGTCAATAGAAAGCGAATTACTTTCAAAATTATTTATAGCATTAATCTCATAATTTTTACCCAATATATCGAATACGGAGATTTTAGAACTTGAATAAATATTTTGAATGTTAAGTATGTCTTTGACAGGATTCGGATACACAAATATATTTTCAAAATTATTTTCTGAAATAGAAAGTGGGTCAAAAACAGTTACCTGAACTTGATTGCTCACAGAATTTCCTGAGTTATCAGAGGCTGTAAAAGTGACAAAGTATACTCCAGCTATTGATGTATCAACATTATGAGAAACATCATAACTAATGTCGCTATCACAATTGTCATTTACTGTAGGCAGTTCGATATCATCTATATCAAAAATGGAATTTATCTCATATTCATAATTACATCCTGACCCACCACAATCTGACAATTCAATTACAGGTGGTGTTGTGTCATTTGAACATTCATTAATGCTAAACTCATATGCTCCGATATCAACTATATCTCCAGAATTTTCAAAATCAACCGCCGCAGAGCCTTCTGTGACAAGTGAAAAATCATCTATGTAATAGCTAGCCCCGACGCCTCCTTGTACAGGCGGTCCTTTTACATACAAAAAGAAATTATTAGAAATATTATGTGTAAAATCTGCGGTTAATAAAGTCCATTCTTGATCAGAAACTTCAATAGCTTCGGTTAAATTATAATACTCGTTTTGATCCGTATCCTTTATTATTAACTGAGATGTGCCTGTCTCACCCTCAACCAATTTTACCCAAATATAGAATGTGTATGTTTCGCCTTGATCAAGCAGATTATTTAATACGATTCTAGGGCTATGCCAATTTGCTGTCCTGTCTGATGTAAATAAACTTCTATCGCCAGACAATGATTGATCGGATGTCGTTTCAATTGTGGATCCAAATGCAGTCCATCCGCCAGTTGCATTTTCAAAGCTTGTTGATGCAATTGCGCTCCCCGCAACTGGTCTTGGATTGCCATTAATATCGTGAGTAGGGCTATAACTTGGGTTTCCAGCATTAATAGCTGGAGAACCTTCCGTTAATGAAAAATCTGTCCCTTCAATTGTCAATGGGCCGTTCACGGTTTCAGGGGCTGAGTTGAACATAGGGTCAACGTTGATAAGGTTATTACTTTCGGTGGCCGGCCATGCATAAGTACCATTAACAATTATATTGTCAGAGGCAACTCTTGAACCGTAAACATTATTTAATTGAAGAGCTGAAAACTCATTGTCTCTGGTCATTATAATATTATTTACAACTGTAGCATTTAATACATGATTTGCTTTTATGCCCCCCACTTTTTGTCCTCTATGTGCTGGATTACCTTCAGCTTCAGAAATATCTTGTATAATTTCATGAACACCATTATAGTAAAGGGTATTGTTTTGATAAATTGCCGAGGCAGAGTGTGAATGGTCAAAATTTATTCCGTTCTTACCATTATTTAAACATAAGTTATTTTCAAATAAGAAAGTTCCGTTATAGTCAGGATCACTTCTTGTTACATATATTCCTTGACCATCCCATATGGATTGAAAATTTGCTGTACCATAATTTGGATTATTATTCCCTGAATTATCTGGTAGTTGTGTCACATAAAATCGAATTCTATTCCAATTATTATAAACAATATTTCCTCTGATTATCATTTTAATGTCGTTAGTATTATCACCGGAAACAGCAACAGATTCAGCTAGTACAATTGCACTTGATGCTGAAGAAGTCCACCAATTTGAATTATATACTATGTTGTTTTCTATTAATATGTGATCACTGTCGTTGAATCTAATTGCGGAACCACAGGTGTCATGTACAATATTATTTCTTATTATAATATTGTGGTGAGCTCCATAGCCTCCCCAAATGCCTTTTCCTCCAAAATATGAATGGTTATAGTTTGTAGAATCATCTTCGTCTTCGGCCATTTCAATTTTATAATTTCTATCTGCCTCTGCCATATCATAATTAATATCTTGTGCTGGACCTTCAACCTCAAAGCCTTCAACAATTATATAATTCATATTATTAGAAATAACTATTCCACCTCTGCCGTCAAATTGAATCTTTGGAAGGTGACCAGGATAATTACGTAAAGTAATATAAGCACCCTCAGAACCAGATTTATTAATTGTAACAACATGTTGATTATTCATATTAGTATTAGTTGAAGGATCTACATTTCCGTAATTTTCATTTTGGTAAACACCATCCATAACATAAACTGTTCCACCAGCGCTGACCATAGAAATTCCTTTATTTATTGTTTTGAAAGGTGCTTCAAGTGTTCCTGAATTATTGTCTGAACCATTTGAATCAGAAACATAGAAGTCCTGTGCTAATACTAATTGAATACTTAGAAAGAAAAAAATAAAAAATCTATATGGCTTAAATATTGTCATGAATTAATTTGATTGATTTTGAAAAGGGTCTTCATTTACATAATTTCTCATTTCTTCTAATTTAATACTATATTTTTTAACAAGCTCTTTATTTTCAGGCAGTTTTGAAATATCTATATTTTGCTTTTTATCATTTTTCATATCATAAAGCATGTTTCCTAAATATTTTTTACCTATTACAAATTCGGCATATGAATAGTCTTTGTCAATAACGGCTTCCCCCTGCTTATACCTTGTATAAATCTCATCTTTTAAAATAGTCTTTGGATTTTCAAGAACTGGAATTAAGCTTTGTCCTTGTATATAATTTGGCGGTGATATTCCTGCTAGCTCACAAAGAGTTGGATAAATATCAACTAGCTCTGTGAAAGAATCTGAGTTATCTGTCGTGCTATATTTTGGAGATGATATTATTAACGGAATTTGAACTGCTTCATAAAATGTACTATGCTTACACCAGAAACCATGTTCGCCCAAGAAATATCCGTGATCGCTCCACAAAATTATTGTAGTATTTTTTCTTAGTCCAACCTGTTCTAATCCTTCAATTAATTTTCCGATCATTGCGTCCATATAAGAAACACTAGCATAATAACCATGAATCAAGTCTTTTGATAATGATTCATCTAATAATCCCTCTGCAGGAATCCCCAAATAATTTTTTCTTAATTCAGCTGAATTATGTTGTGCTTCAATTGCTATGTCAGGGGAATTTAAAGGTTGATATGTATTCTCTGCTAATTTGATTTTATCGTGGTCATACATATCCCAATATTTTTTGGGTTGTATGAAAGGAAGGTGTGGAGAAACATATCCGATTGCCATAAAAAAAGGTTTTCCATTGCTTCTAAATTCCTTAAGCTTTTCAATTGCCTTAAGTGTAATTTTTCCATCATTGTATGCATAGTCGTCTACGTCTGGATATTCAACAATTGGGTTTTTCTTACCGTACTCACCTGTTTCAGCATTATCTCTTAATCTTATAGATTCGGGATCCTGAAAATCGGCTTGAGCAGCACCGTTATCTTTTTCTGTCCAATGCTGAGCAAAATCATCATTGTGATGATAAATTTTTCCATATGAAACAGTTTCATATCCGTTTTCTTTAAAAATCTGATTAAGTGGAATCGCATTTGGAGCATCAACTGACGCTCTTGTTGAAAAATCATTGAACCTTTTCTCGCTAGGTCTAACCCCAGTCATAATACTTGCTCTACTTGCGCCACATACTGCGATATTTGTAAAAGCATTATTAAATTGTACACCCTCAGAAGCCAACTTGTCCATGTAAGGGGTAATCATTTTTTCATTTTCATAATTATAAGTGTTCATAGTTGGTCTTAAGTCATCAATTGAAATAAAAAGTATGTTATGTTTTTTTTCAACATGATTATTGCATGATATTAGAAATATTCCTAAAATAATTACTACAATTTTTTTCATTCTTTAATTTAATTTGATGTTATTTCTGATGCTTTATATCCAATTCTAATTGCTCTTGCAACAATTTTTTGTTTGTCACTAACCAATATAGGCTTGTGATATAAACTCCAACTATTTGTTCCTATTTTTTCATCTATTTGGTAGCCTATTGATGCTCCGTTTGTAATTGAGGTCAGTTCATATAAACCGTCATCCCTCATTTTAAACTCAACATTTTGTGTTTTTGGCTGAGTCATCTTTGGCCAAAAAGATTCTACTATTTTATTCTCGGGAATAAACCCCTGATCATTGATCTCATTTTGCCAATTTTCTAAAGCAAGTCTAAAATCATTTATCCTATCAGCATGTTTGGGATCGTCAATAATATTATTAACCTCATACGGATCAGTGTCGAGATCATAAAACTCCTCTAAGGGTTTTGTTTTCATAAATATATATTTTGAGTCACCATCTAACATGTCCAAACTATCCATTTGAATAAGTTTAGAATTCATTGTAATTCGTTCTCTGTATTTATTTCGGTAGATTAAAGGTAGTTCAGGCATAAAGTTTTTAATGTAAACATACCTTCCATCCAAAACTGATCTTTGCATATCAGTACTTTCGTCAAATCGATCGGCAGTACCAAATGCATAGCTTCTTGGTTTTTCTTCATATCGTCCAGCTATAGCTTTACCATCATAATGTTTAGGAGGTTGAATATTTAAAAGAGATAAAACCGTAGGGCCTAAATCCATTAGGGATACAATTTTATCATCAACTTTTCCAGCATCTATTTTATTTGGATATCTGATAATCAAAGGCACATTAAGCCCACTATTTCCGACTGCTCTTTTTTGTCTAAGCAGGTTACCTCCGTGATCACTCCAAAACATAATAATTGTATTTTCTAATAATCCGTCTTCCTCTAGTTGACTAACTATCTCTCCTACTTTTTCATCCATAGCCTCAATATTAGAATACTTTCTAGCAATATCATTTCTAACCTCTGGAATGTCAGGGAAATACGATGGAATTATAATATCCTCTGGCTTTACAGTTAATGGTTTATTACTCCTCTCCCAAATTCTAGATTCATGGGTTAACAATGTATTCCAAACATAAAAGAATGGTTTGTCTTTTGGTGTGTCCCGAAAACTTACAGTAGATGATACTTCATCCCATGCTGTAAACGGGGCATTAAATTGATAATCACATTTAAAATTATTAGCACAATAATATCCATTAGCTCTTAAAATCTCGGTAAATGGTTTAACATAAGGTGGAGGAACTACCTCATACTGTGGTATATTTTTTCCAGCCTTATCAATTACGCCGATATCTTTTCTGTAGGTAACCTGCTCAGGAGTTTTATAATTATGATAATCTCCCGTTCTCATATTATGTGCTCCTAGCCTAGCAGAATACATTCCCGTTATAATTGAAAACCTACTTGGGGCACAGACTCCAACGGTTGAGTATGCATTTGTATATCTAACCCCTTCCGATGCAAGCTTGTCAAGGTTTGGTGTTTTAACTATATCATTACCATAAGAGCCTAATATAGGCCCCATATCCTCACAACTTATCCATACAACATTAAGTGGTTTTTGAGTTGTTTTTATATTTTCAGAGCATGAAAAAAACAGAGGAATAATTAGCAGTATAAGTTTTGACTTAAACATATTAATAGTGGAGTTTAATATAGTCTTCATTATTTAATTTACCGGTCAAATTTTGAGGCACCCTATTCCATTTTGAGTTTTTATCCAAAGGATGAAGGGTCGGTTTTAATATTGAGATTGGATCTTCCAAAAGAAAATCTTCTTGAGTTTTCATCCAATTTTCTAAAGCAAGTGATAATCTGTTTCTTATTTTTTTGTATTTATTATCCTTTATCAAATTTACTTTTTGATATGGGTCTTTTTCCAAGTCATAAAGTTCTTCGTAGGGAACATTTGGAAAAGATTCTGCTCCGATTTTGGCAAATTCGTTTATAATTGGATTGTCACCCAAATTTGAATTGACAACCTCAATGGAATTAAAATTTCTTATGAGCTTAAATCTTGAGCCTCTTACCATTCTTGAAGGAAATATTTTACATTCCCTAATATTTTGTCTAGTCGCTACACCATAAATATATTCGTTAATTTGTTTGTCATCACCTTTTAATGACTCTACAAAACTTTTCCCATCAATTTCTCTTGGAATTTTGGTTTTTGATACTTCTAAAATTGTAGGTAGAACATCAACAAGAGTCAATAATGTTTGAGAGGTTGTGTTGGGCTTAGTTTTTCCAGGCCATCTAACAATAAACGGAAGACGAAGTCCTTGTTCTTGTAAACTCCACTTACCACTCAGGCCATGGTCTGAAGCATAAATAAACATAGAGTTTTCTTCATGACCATACTTGTCAACCATTTCTAAAACTTTTCCAAGCTGATCATTATCATCTTGAATGTTTTGATAATACCCTGGCTTGTGATTACCAATATAATTAGGATCATATGGCAATTTAAAAATATCCGCTTTATTGTAATTGTCAGTTTTAGGAAATGGACCATGAGGATAATCTGAAGCAATAATTAAACAAAATGGTTTATTCACGTTTTTTAAATAATCGTCAATTTTTTCTAGCGGCAAATATCTGTTGCTAACCTTTGGAAAATAATGTGTCCAGTCAAATACTTTATTTGGTTTAACATGGCTCTTGCCGGCTAAAACCACCTCATATCCAGATTCCTTTAATAATGATGTAATGCTTTTTATATTAGGCTTTACTCCAATATGATTTGCCATACACCCATTTTTTACTGGGTACATTCCTGTAAAAATTTGTGATCTACTAGGAGCGCAGATAGCCTGACCAGTATAAAAATTTGTAAATTTTACTCCTTGTGTTGCTAGAAGATCTGCATTACTGGTTTCAACTTTTGGGTTGCCATAAACTCCATAATCTAAAAGATCTTGATCATCTGAAAGATAAAAAATTATGTTGGTAGGCTTTGATTCTTGTTGAGCATAAAAACTATTAAAAAACAATAAAAATATTATTGTAAAATAATAAGTAAATTCATTTATTTTCATTGTTTGATTATCTTTTTAGTTACTGTTTTTTTATCACTCATAGAGCTTATCTTTAGTAAGTAAGTTCCTTTTTGAAATTCAGATATGTCAATTAAGACTTCTTTATTATTACTAAACCTGTCGATTAATTTTTGACCTTGCAAATTAAATATCTTAATATTATAATTCGAATAATCAGGTAGAATCAAATTGAGTTGATCTTCTGCTGGATTAGGAAATAACTCAACTTGAATATCATTATTATTTACAAAATTAAACTCACCATCAGATAGAGATTCGTCAATATCAAAGACCAGTGAAGTTAGAGATAGTTCAGGCAATGTTGTTGTAAAATACCTATTATAATAGTCTATTTCATTTATACCCATGGATAAAAAATCCTCAGAATCATTATTAGTTGTTAAAAAAGTTTCCACTGATGAAGAGCCTAAAGGAACATCTATTGATAAATCTTTTTCGTTACCCTCATTAAATATTTGAACTATTACTTTAGATTCGTCTTCAGAAATAAAGCCTCCTACATAGACTTGATTTTCGTCACTAGAATTTGAGTTTATTAGACTATAGCCTTTCTTAACAAGGTTTGTAAAATGCTTAAATGAATGATATCTTTTAGGTAGAATTATTTCACCTGTTGGAGTCCATGCAACTAAGCTAGAATAACCATTGTTGTCAGCTTCTTCATAAAAGAGATGTAGCATATAAGCAGTAACTCCACCTTCGTTAAATCCCCTTATTATCCACTTAATATAATTTGCTGCATCTGTCATTGATTGATCTGTACTATTGAGATTAGCCGATTCTGTTACCCATACTGGTTTGCCATTAGCCACTACTTTTAATGCATTCCAATTAGCATTGTGATTAGGGTCCGCATAAGTGTGAGTGCCTACAATATCAACAGCTTCCTCAACAGCTGGATTTTCAAACATTGTATTAATATAATTTGTAGCAGAGGTTCCAGAATTTTGAGATTCAACTCTAAAACATTCAGGTGAAACTATATTAATATGATCCAAACCAGAGTTTGACAACCTAGCATTTAAGTTTATTAATATACTTGATAATTCTGAAGGTGTGGTATTCATTGACTCATATGAAACCTCATAATCAGGCTCATTTGTGGGTGAAATTTCAGTGACTTGAATTCCATACCTAGACTCCATACCATTTAAAAACGCAACAAGAAATTCACTAAATTCAGACTCTCCTCCAGAAATTAAGGTTCCTCCATTGTTATGCTGACCATTGGTTTTTAACCATGCCGGCGCACTATTACAATTTCCAATAATATGATCAAAGCCATTGATGCTTAAGTCAAAGGCATTTTGAAGAGCTTCGCCAACATAACGCGTTCTCCAAATGTTAGGATCACTATCATATCTTGTCCAATCAAGCTGTGATTCGTCTAAGTCGTAAGGATCATCATTATCATTTTCAGGCTCTAGATCATGGTACACAAAAAACCTAATCATATTAACCTCTAGGTCATTAAAGCAATATTGTTCAATCTGCTCTCTAAAAGAATCATTTAATACATAAAGTTGTTCGGTTCTTCTTTTAATTCCTGCTCCAAAACCATCAACTACTTGTAATTTTTCATTAGGCTCAAAAGTGATTCTGTCACCAGGTGAAATACTTACCTCATCAAGAAAATATGCAACATCAGACTGCATATACCAAAACCTAACTTGATTGTTGTCACTAGAATGCTCAACAGTAAAAGTGTGACTATATCTTTTCCATTCATTAGTAATCCAAATATTTTGACCTTGATAGCTTCCTGAAACTTCAGATTGAAAAACAAGTTTCATTTGCCTAGAGTCAGCTCCTTCAACTTTTGCATAAAAAGTAACCGTATACTTTTGGCCAGCAATAACTTGAAATGGATATTCACTTTTTGAACTAACATGCCATCCATTTGCACCCAACGAATGTACTTCACACTTTAGAGCTTTTGTACTTCCGCTGACCAAATCACTTGTTTCAATTGAGTATGTTGCCTCTCCACCTTCGTTAGCTTGATGACTCCAATATTGAAATTCATTATTTTCAATATGTTCTAGAAAGCCATTGGCAAGAGGTAATTGATTTTGTGAAATCAAAGGACACAAAACCGAAGTCATTAAAGCTGTTATTATTAACCTTCTCAATTTTTAAAATAAAATGCTACCACTAATATCACAATTAATGGCAGCATATATAAATTTAAATTTTTAGTCAATTAAATCGTTAGTGTTGATTTCAATTAACGGAATTGGCAATGACATTACTTGAAACTCGTCGGTACTTAAAGTAAGGTCTACTGCAGGATTATGAATAGGGTTATTATTGTGAAATAAAATTGTCTTATTTAAAAAATAATCAAATCCTCTCCTTCTGTTGTTATGCGCATCCTCTCCTTCACCTAACACTTCAAATCTATACTCATACATAATTGCATCTCTGAATTCAGCTTGAGTTCCAAAATAATCTGTTTGAGGACTCATCCCAACTCTACTTAATAGTTCAGTTACAAATCCTAATTGTTGACCATTGTCTAATTCATTTGATATTTCAGCAAGCATTATTAGTAATTCGCCATATCTGTATATGATTACATTTTGATCTCCGTATTGATTACTATGCTGAGTGTCTTTCTCTGTGAATTTGAAAAAAAACGGGTGTGCCTTGGAAAAGTTTGGCCTATTAGGATTAGAAGGATAAACAGTAACTAAATTTCCGTTATCCGCTCTATTATAACTATGTAAGTAGGTTCCCTCCAGCCTTGGGTCATTTGGATAGGTTGATGTATGATGATTATAAACATCTGCATTAGCCCTTAACCATCCAAAATGTTGGCCTAGTTTATATTTCCATGGTGTAAAATTTCTTCCCATTTGTGAGTTTGCAGCATCTTGGCTTATTTGTAATTCCCAAATAGATTCGGATGAGTTTTCATTAGTATCGGTGAATAAACTGCTGTAATCAGCAACTAAACTGTATTGACCATAAACCTGCATGGCTTGGTCGTAAGCTAATTGCCAGTAATCCATTTCACTTAATCCGTCAGCTCTTAAGTCAGGGTTTGTAGCGAGAGTCATATAAACTTTGGCTAACAACATATTAGCCGCATACTGTCTAGGATATCCGGTTCCAAAATTGCCATTCATAAGAGAGATTGCCATTTCTGCATCAGCAATTATTTGTGTATAAATGTCCTTTGAAGGTGAAGTTGCTAAATGCAAGTTTTCATTGTTTGGTAATGATAGCCAAAGAGGTACATCACCCCATAATCTAGTTAAAGAAAAATATGACCATGCTCTAACAAAGTATGCTTGGCCAGCAATGTCATTAAACCCTGATTCATCAGATGATGATGGCTCTAATACTGTTGAAACATTTTCTATGGCTCCATTACACCTGGCAATAACCCTGTATAATCCTCCCCACATATTCTCAGAATCTGCATCATACGTTGGTTTTAAAGAGAATAAGTTTGCATTGTTAACATTATTAACGTTATTACCGCCATTTTTACCTGTAACAAATAATCCAGAATAACCTGCAAGTGCAAAAAGTCTTTGTTCTTGAGCTCCATAGCTAGTTAATCCTTGATAAATTCCATCTAATGCGCCTTTTGCAACATTTATATCAGTGTATACTGCTTGAGAATCCAAAAATATTGGATCTTCATCAAGGTCACATGACACTGAGAATATCCCAATTATAGCTAATAATATTATTTTAAAATTTTTCATAATTAAAGAGTTTAGTTTTTCTAATTTTTTAAAATCCAACATTTAATCCCAATATAAATGTTCTTGCATTTGCTCTTCCGTTCCAGTCAACCCCATTGATTAAGCCGTTGTATAAAAAGCTTGATATTTCAGGATCATATCCCGAATAATCAGTCCATGTAAGTAAATTTTGCCCTGCTATAAATAATTTTAAATTACTTATTGAGTCGTTTTTATTTACATCAAAGTCATAGCTTACGGTAAGATTACTTAATCTTAAGTAACTTCCATCTTCTATAATTCTATCAGTCATTGCTGGTTGACCATTAGTGGTATACCCAATTCTTGGATAGGTGTTTGTTTGAGCATCTGGTCTCCATGCATTATAATATGCATCGGGTGCTATATTTAAATATGTTAGTCCTTCTGCATTTTCTAATTGAAGCAAATTTCCATTTGCAATATCATTTCCAAATACACCGTTAAATAAAATACTTGCATTGAATCTTTTGTAATTGACATTAAAATTAAAACCATAAATAAAATCAGGATTTGGATTTCCAATAAAGGTTCTGTCATTTAAATCAATAATACCATCTCCGTTTTGATCAACAATTTTGACATCACCCGGGACAGCAGCAGTACCAAAAATATCAGGAAGTACGTCTCCTGTTTGATATATCCCATCAGTCTCTAAACCATAAAACAAACTTGTTTCTTCCCCTTCAACAAAAACATTTGCTGGGTATTTAAATACATTACCTCTTGATACCTGTGCGCCAAAATAAAACCTTCTTTCTTCCGCAATACCGTCTATATAAAATTCGTCTAATGGCTGTGCTGCTAAATTTGTAATATTGGTTTTATTAAAACCAATATTACCTCCAAAAGATAAATTGAAATCATCGTTAGATACAAGCTCGGTATCTAAGGAAATCTCCAGACCTTTATTTGAAATTTCACCCCGATTTACAAGAATATTTGAAAAACCAGAGGATGTTGGAATATTTACATTTTGTAATAAGTCTTTTGTTGTTTTCTCGTAAATGTCAATTGTACCACTTATTTTTCCGTTAGTTGTTGTAAAGTCAGCTCCGAAATTTAACTGTTCCGTGGTTTCCCATGTCAAGTCAGGATTTGCAACATTTTGCAGGGCAATAGGAACATTTGTGCCCCCGTCCGGATTTCCATACAAATTTGGTGAAACTCCATAATTAGACAATGTACCATAAGATCCAATTCCGTGATTACCAATTTGACCCCAACCAGCTCTTAACTTAAGCTCGTCAAATATTTTTAAATCATTATTCTGATGAACATTCCATGCTAATGCAAAAGAGGGGAAAAATCCATAACGATTATTTTGAGCAAACTTTGAAACCCCATCTCGTCTAAAAGTCGCAGTCAAAATATATGTGTTGTCATAAGTATAATTGAACCTACCTAATAATGAAAAGATTTGCTGATCACCCTTAATATAAGTAAGTGGTCTAGTAACAACTTGTCCAAACGCTGGGTTTTGTGTAGTAAACTGCGTAGTTACAAAATCTTCAACTGCATAGATGTTGTTTGATACTTTTCTTACATCGTATGTAACACCAAGAACACTATTAATTCTATGCTTACGCTTTAATGTTCTGTTGAATCTTAAAAAATTATTTACTTGAAAAGAGGAATTATTTAGACCCGTAATTTGTAATGCTCCATTCGCATTATTACCAAGCCAGGTTGTTGTTCCAAAAAATCTTCTTCTTTCTTTGGTTCTAATGTTACCGCCAACCTTAACTTGATATCTTAAGCCTTGAACAGGTAATTTATATGTAAGACCAATATTACCGATGTATCTGCTTTCTTTTGAAATATCCTCAAAATCATTTATCCAAGAATAAGGATTTGAAAGGTCTAAATCTTCACCAAAATCCTCAAATTCTTCAGTAATAATAGGTCTAAAAGAAATAAGGTTTTTAATAAAACTTTGGTTTGAGCCTCCAATTAAGTCACCACTTTCAGCAAAGTTTGTTGAGCTTAAATAACCACTCATTCTTGCCTCAAGGATAAGCTTATCATTAAGGTCCTGATTAAGATTAATTCTTAAATCGCCACTTTTAAATGAGGAGGTTGGAACTACACCAGCTTGATCATCAAATCCAGCGGATATGTAATAATTTCCGTTATCGGTTCCACCTGAAACAGACCCTCCAACTTTTCTGCTAATTCCGCTTGTATATATTTCATCTTGCCAATGATATGAACGAGCTGGTATTCCCGAAATAGTACCATCAGACTCAACCCCATATATTGCGTAATCGTCATCAATAAAATATCTTGGGTTTAATCCGTTACTTGCTTGGACCTCATTAGCATAAGCAGCAAAACCATAAGGATCTAAGACATCGTATGTTTTTGAAATAACCCTTACAGAAGTATTACTGAACGCTTCAATATTTACTTTGCCACTCTTTCCTTTTTTTGTTGTTATAACAACTACTCCATTAGCACCTCTAGAACCATAAATAGCAGTAGCAGATGCATCTTTCAGAACCTGTATACTTTCAATATCTCTTGGGTTGATTCCGTTTAAACCATTTTGACTTTCTTGACCAGAATTACCAACCCCGGCTGGTAAAACATCCTCTCCTGACGAAGAGATAATTACACCATCAACAACGTAAAGAGGCTCATTATTTCCTCGCAAACTATTGGTTCCTCTAATTTTTACACTGATTCCAGCTCCCGGCGTTCCTCCATTTTGAATTACTTGCACACCAGCAGCTCTACCTTGCAATAGCTGATCAATAGAATTAGACTGGTTAGCAACTTCTTGTTCTACCTCAACT
>CABYIO010000018.1 GCA_902519075.1 uncultured Bacteroidota bacterium
TGGAAAAGAAATTGGAACTGTTTCAACAACAACTTATGAAGACTATAATAAAGTTATAGAAAGTGCCCAATCTGCATTTAAATATTGGAGAACAGTACCTGCGCCTCAAAGGGGTGAGATTGTAAGACAATTTGGAAATAAGCTTAGAGAATTAAAAGAACCACTTGGAGTTTTAGTTTCTTATGAAATGGGAAAAAGCTTTCAAGAAGGCTTAGGTGAGGTTCAAGAGATGATTGATATTTGTGATTTTGCAGTTGGTCTTTCAAGACAATTACATGGTTTGACAATGCATAGTGAAAGACCTGGGCATAGAATGTATGAGCAGTATCATCCACTTGGGATTGTTGGTATTATTTCAGCATTTAATTTTCCTGTAGCTGTCTGGTCGTGGAATACCGCACTTTCTTGGATATGTGGTGATGTATGTGTGTGGAAGCCCAGTGAAAAAACACCACTTTGCTCTGTTGCATGTCAAAAAATTATTGCTGATATTTTAAAAGAAAATGATTTACCTGAAGGAATTTCTTGTTTAATAAACGGAGATTATAAAGTTGGAGAATACATGACAAAAGATAAGAGAATTCCTCTAATTTCTGCAACAGGTTCAACTAGAATGGGAAAAATTGTTGCAAGCGAAGTAGGTGCTAGATTAGGTAAGTCATTGTTAGAGCTTGGTGGAAACAATGCGATTATTGTAACCCCAGATGCTGATGTTAAGATGACAGTAATGGGTGCAGTTTTTGGTGCGGTTGGAACGGCAGGTCAAAGATGTACTTCAACAAGAAGATTAATTATACATGAAGACATTTATAACGAAGTACGTGATGCTGTTGTAAATGCATACAAACAAATTAAAATTGGAAACCCCCTTGATCAATCAAATCATGTGGGACCAGTAATCGATAAATTAGCTGTGGATATGTATTCTAACGCTTTGGATAAATTAGTTGAGGAAGGTGGAAATATCATTGTTGATGGTGGTTTATTAGAAGGTGAAGGATATGAAAGTGGATGTTACGTTAAACCTGCGATTGCCGAGGCAAAACCACATTTTCATATCGTTCAAGAAGAAACTTTTGCCCCAATTTTATATTTACTTAAATATTCCGGCCCAGTAACTAATGCAATTGAAATTCAAAATAATGTTACACAAGGATTGTCCTCAGCAATTATGACAAATAATCTTAAGGAGGCTGAGAAATTCCTGTCAGCTGCAGGCTCTGATTGTGGAATTGCTAATGTAAACATTGGTACTTCAGGCGCTGAAATCGGAGGTGCATTTGGTGGAGAAAAAGATACTGGTGGAGGGAGAGAATCAGGTTCTGATGCTTGGAAAATTTACATGAGAAGACAAACAAATACAATTAATTATACTGACGATCTTCCACTTGCACAGGGAATTAAATTTGATCTCTAATTAATCTCAAATATAATTGGTAAAGAATAAGTAACTATTGCTTTTTCACCTTTGTATATACCCGGTTTAAATATTGGTAGCAACTTAATTACTCTTATAGCTTCTTTTTCTAAATTTTTATGAGCTGCTCTGGCTCTAACTTCAATTATTCTACCTGTGGTGTCAATTTTAAAAATTGTAGATATTCTTTGCTTTCCCGATAAACCAAGATTTTTACTAACCTCAGCTGTTCGAAAATATCTTTTTGTATGATCTATAATTTTTTTAGACAGGCATTTTCTTTTGGAATTATTACTTCCTTTTTCACATCCCGGAAAGATAGGTACAGTATTAACCTCGTTAATCGGAACAGTTTCTATATTTTGAGAAAATGAATATACAGTAAACAACATAAAGATTATTGTGATTTTTTTCATAGGTTTTTTTTATTTATTATCGAACTAGATGCTTGTGCTTGAGGTAAAACTAAGATATCAGCAATATTAACGTGTTCTGGTCTATTTATTACAAACTCAATAATATCAGCAATGTCTTCTGCCTGTAGTGCCTTATATCCCTGATAAACCTTTTCCGCTCTATTATTATCTCCTTTAAAGCGAACGTTGGAAAAGTCGGTTTCCACAAGTCCAGGATTGATTTCGGATACTTTAATTCCTGTTTTATTTAGATCAATCCTCATAGCTTTTGAAATAGCGTTCACAGCATGTTTTGTTGCACAGTAAATATTACCTTTTTTATAAACTTCCCTACCCGCTAGAGAACCAATATTAATTATATGCCCACTTTCTTGTTCAATCATTTTTGGGATAATAACGCGTGATACATAAAGTAACCCTTTCACATTACTGTCAATCATATTATCCCAATCGTCAAGTGAACCATCCTGAATTGTATCAAGTCCGTGTGCATTTCCAGCATTATTTATAAGAATATCAACAGAATTAAATTTTTCAGAAAGATTTTCTAAAACTTTATTTACTTCTTTTTTGTCAGAAACATCAAAACTAAGAGTCAAGACATTGGTGGTATCAGAGAGTTCATTTGAAATTTCGTCTAGTTTATGTTGTCTTCTGCCACATAAAATGAGATTATTTTTTGAATTTGCGAGTTTTTTTGCAGCTGCTAGTCCGATACCGCTTGTTGCTCCAGTGATTAGTATTGTTTTCAAGCTTTGAATTTTGAGTTATTTAAAATGTTAATTTTTGGTTAAAAACCCTCATTTTTAACCTAATATTAACAGAGATATTTGTGATGATTTGCCATTTTGCAAAACCAATTTTAAAGTTATAATAATTTTTACTTATGGAAAATAAAGTTGATATAAAGAAAATTAACGAGAAAATAGAGAAAGAAAGTGCCTTTGTAGATCTGTTAAGATCCGAAATGAATAAGGTTATTGTAGGTCAGAAGAACATGATTGATAAACTTCTTATTGGACTACTAGCAAAAGGCCATATATTACTTGAAGGTGTTCCTGGTTTAGCTAAAACTTTAGCTATAAATACATTATCAAAGTCAATTAGTGGTAGTTTTAGTAGAATACAGTTTACTCCCGACTTATTACCTGCAGATGTTGTTGGCACCCAACTGTATAATGTTAAGCAATCAAAATTTTCAGTAAAGAAAGGGCCTGTTTTTGCAAATTTTGTTCTTGCAGATGAGATCAACAGAGCACCTGCAAAAGTACAATCAGCACTTTTAGAAGCAATGCAGGAAAAACAAGTTACAATAGGCGAAGAAACTTTCATGTTAGATGAGCCTTTTTTGGTGATGGCTACACAAAATCCAATTGACCAGGAGGGAACCTATCCACTTCCAGAGGCACAAGTTGATAGATTTATGTTAAAAACAGTTATTTCTTATCCAGAATTAGAGGATGAAAAGTTGATAATGAGAGCAAATCTTGAGAATACTGTAAGTAAGGTAAAGCCTGTTGTTAACCTTAAAAAAATTATGACTGCCCAGAAAGTAGTAAGAGATGTATACATGGATGAGAAAATTGAGAAGTATATACTTGATATAATTTTTGCTACCAGATTTCCAGAAAAATATAATTTGTCAGACTTAAAACCATTAATATCTTTTGGTGCTTCACCAAGAGGAAGTATTAATCTTGCTTTAGCAGCAAAATGTTATGCATTTATAAATAGAAGAGGCTTTGTAATTCCTGATGATGTTAGAGCAGTAGTATTTGATGTTTTACAACACAGAATAGGAATTTCCTATGAAGCCGAAGCTGAAAACATGTCATCGGTTGATATTATCACAAAAATTGTAAATGAAATAGAAGTTCCATAAACTCCAAAATATGGATACAAAAGAGCTCTTAAAAAAAGTCAGAAAAATAGAAATCAAAACCAAAAGATTATCTGATCATATCTTTGGTGGTGAGTACCAATCTACATTTAAAGGCAGAGGTATGGCCTTTAGTGAGGTTAGGCAGTATCAATTTGGAGATGATGTAAGAGCTATAGATTGGAATGTAACAGCTAGATACAATGATACGTTTATTAAAGTATTTGAGGAAGAGAGAGAATTAACAATGATGTTAATTATTGACATTTCTGGATCTAATTTTTTCGGATCTGAAGCAATGTTTAAAAATGAATATGTAACAGAGCTAGCAGCTACTCTTGCATTTTCAGCAACAAAAAACAACGACAAAGTTGGTCTAATTTTATTTTCTGATAATGTTGAATTATACATACCACCAAAAAAAGGTAAATCCCATGTTTTAAGAATAATAAGAGAATTATTAGAGTTTAAGTCTGGGAGTAAAAAAACTGATATTAATATTCCGCTAAAGTTTGTTTCAAATATTTTGAAAAATAGATCAATTGCATTTATTATTTCAGACTTTATTTCAAAAGATTATTCAAATTCTTTAAAAATTTTCTCTTCAAAGCATGATGTGACTGGTATTAGAATCTATGACAAAACAGAAGAAATAATACCAAATCTTGGAGTTATTGATATTACTGACAATGAAACTGGTGAAAAGTTAACCGTCAATACCGGCTCAAGAAATGTTAGAAAAAAATATTCAGAATACTATAATTCAAAGAGAAATGAGTTTATTGATTTTTTTAAAAAATCAGGTTCGGGTATAATTGAGTGTAATACTCAAGACGACTATCAAAAGAAATTGCTAAAATATTTTAAGAGCAGATGAAACTAGTTACACATTTTTTTCTTTTTTGCTTTATCTGTTTAATTAGTATTTCAATTAAATCGCAAAATGTAACTGCAAATATTGAATCTGATTCTATCTTAATTGGGAAACAGCTTCTCTATTCAATTGATATTGACATGGAGAAAGCTGAAAATATTATTTTTCCTGACTCAACATCCTTTGTTCCTTTCGAATTAATCTCAGAAACTAAAGTTGATACAAATGTAATAGAAAATGGATTAAGATTTTCAAAAAAATATGCTATAATTTCATTTGACGAAGGAGATTATGTAATCCCTAAAATAAAGATTCAAATAGGAGATAAGTTATTTTCAACAGATTCAAAAAAAATAACTGTTAATTTAGTTCAGGTCGACACAACCAAGCAGGGTCTTTATGAAATCAAACCCAGCTATGATAAATTTTCCTCATTTGAAATTTTTAAATTGACCTTAAGTAATAATTATCCAGTTATAATATTTATTATTTTTTTGATTTTATTAATCATCTATTTCAAATCAAAAATTCTTAGATTTTTTAACCCACTACTTAACATTAAACCCTCATTAAGGCCTATAGAATTAGTTATAAGAAGATTAAGTGATTTGGAAAAAGTTAATATTGATTCAAGAGAAGGGGTTAAGTTATTTTATTCTGATTTGACATTTTATCTAAGAAGTTTTTTTGAAAAAGAGGTTTATGATAGAGCATTGGAAAGTACTACATGTGAATTAATTCAAGGACTTAATAATGTAAGTGAAATTAAATCTTTTCCTATTTCAAAAAAGTCAGTTAACAGAATTGAAGAAATTTTTAAAAGAGCTGACTTAGTAAAGTTTGCTAAATTTTTACCTGAAAAAAATATTACACAAAATGATTTAAAGATAATTAATGAGGAAATAGATATTTTTTCTGAATTACTTCCTGAACCATCTGAGGAAGAAAAGTTGAAAAACCTAAATTATAAGAAACAAGCTGAAAAGAAATTAAAGTTAGAGAGATTAAAAATTGTTTCAATTTCCATAGCATTTTTACTAGTTGTTTTATTTATTTTTTCAGGTCTTATATACGGATTTCAATACTCATTTGATAAAATTGCATTTAATGAAAATTTAAGATTGATTGAGAAGAGTTGGATAAAGTCTGAATACGGATCACCCGGTGTTTCAGTTGAAACCCCAGATGCCTTGGTAAGGATAAAAGATGAAAAAAAGTTTTTATACGACGAGTTTGACTTAGATTCACAATTTTATTTTTCTAATCTAAATAAATCAATTGAATTTTTTATATCTAACTATTCCTCTAAGTCAAAGATTGAACCAGAAAACTTTCAGGCAATTTTAGAATATAATCTAGATGGCCTAGAAGCACTAGGGCTTCAAAATATATTGGTAAAATATGATGAGTTTGAAACAAAAAATAAAGGAAAAGCATTACTTATTTCAGGTACGACTGACTTTAAAATAAATGATAGAAAGGTTAAGCCTGGAGAATATAATGTTATAGGGTTTTTAACAGAAACTGGATTTAAAACTATAATTATTTTAACGCATGAGGCTAGATATATTGGTAAAATAAAAGATAGAATTATGAACTCAATTGAAGTACTAAAAGAAGAACAAAAATGAATTTAGAATTTCTAAATCCTGAATATTTTATTTTATTGGGCGTCATTCCAATAATAATTTTATGGAATTATTTGAACAGAAATAAACTTAATAATTCCATAAAGTTTTCTAATTCAGAAGCCTTTAAAAATTCAAGTAATATTTATTCAATATTAAAGGCTTCATTGAGATACCTAAGGATGATTTCGTTAGTATTAATTATTACCGCTTTGGCAAGACCACAGGTCATTGATACATCAACAAGAGTAAAAACAAATAGCGGAGTTGATATAATTATGGCCATTGATGTTTCTGCCAGCATGTTAGCAAAAGATTTAAAACCAAACAGGTTAGATGCCTTAAAAAATGTTGCAGATGAATTTATTAAAAATCGAGTTACAGATCGAATCGGTTTAGTTGAATATGCCGGTGAAAGTTATACAAAAACCCCTTTAACCACTGATAAAAGTATAACACTAAGATCACTTAGGGAGATTAAATATAATAACATTATTGAAGGTGGAACTGCTATTGGAATGGGCCTGGCAACATCGGTAAATAGAATTAAGGATAGTAAAGCAAAAAGTAAAGTAATAATTCTATTGACTGACGGGGTTAATAATGCTGGATTCATTGACCCAATAACAGCAGCTGAATTAGCTAAAGAATTTCAAATAAAAATATATTCTATAGGCTTAGGAACTAATGGCCTTGCATTATCACCTGTTGGAATTGATCCTAGGGGTAAATTTAATTATGCTAATGTTCAAGTTGAAATAGACGAAAAATTACTTACCCAGATTTCAGAAATGACAGGAGGTAAATATTTTAGAGCCACAGATAATGAAAGGCTTAAAGAGATATATTCAGATATAGATAAATTAGAAAAGACAGAAATTGAGGAGTTTAAATACTATTCGGTTGATGAAAAATTTAGGTACTTTCTTGTTCCAGCTATTCTATTAATTGTATTTGAATTAATTATGAAATTAACAATTTTAAGAAGTTTTATATAATGTATGAATTAGAAAACATATCATGGTCTTGGATGTTTTTGTTGATTGTTTTAATTAGCATATTTTTCATTATTGACAGGGTTTGGAAGAATAGTACTCAGAAATCTTTTTTTTCAAAAACAAATTTAGAAAGACTAAGTCCAAATATTTCAGATATAAAACCTATACTGAAAATAGTCACTGTAGCAGTAGGAGTTTCAATGTTAATTATTGCGTTAATAAATCCTAAAATTGGGACTAAGATTGAAACTTTTCAAAGACTAGGTGTAGATATTGTTTTTGCGATTGATGTTTCTAAAAGTATGCTTGCGGAGGATATCAGCCCAAGTAGAATGGATAAGTCAAAGCAGCTAGTAGGTCAAGTTATAAATAATTTAGTTGGTGACAGAATTGGAATTGTAGCGTACGCTGGTAAGGCATTTCCGCAATTACCCTTAACAACTGACTATTCATCTGCTAAAATGTTTTTACAAAACATGAATACTGATATGTTATCATCTCAGGGAACTGCAATTGATGAAGCGATAAGATTATCATCAACTTATTTTGATCTGGATGAGTCAACCGAGCGTATCTTATTTATAGTTTCTGACGGAGAGGACCACAATGACCTTTCCTATGATATGGCAGACCTTGCCGCTAAAAATAATATTACAATTTATTCAATAGGGGTAGGAACTGAAAAAGGCTCACCAATACCTATCAAGAAAAATGGTATTGTTATGAGTTACAAAAAGGATATAAATGGTGATGTTGTTATTACCAAATTAAATAAAAACTATTTGGAAAATATTTCAGATAAAACTGGAGGAAAATTTATTAATGGTTCTATTACAATCGATGTCGTACAAGAAGTTATTCAAATTTTAGAAAATACAGAGAAAAAAGAATTTGATACCCAAAAATTTTCAGAATTTGAAGATCAATTTCAATGGTTTATTTTTTTAGGATTTGTTTTTATAGTTTTCGATTTATTTATGAAAGACGGCAAAACGATATGGTTAAAAAACTTAAATTTATTTAATGAAAAATAGTGTAAATTTTTTATTTACTATTGCTATGCTTGTATGTTTTAATTCACATGCTCAATCAGAGAATTATGCAAAATTTTATAATAAGGGGAACAAACTATTAGATAATAATTTTGAGCAGGCAGAAAAGAATTATAGAATAGCAATCAATGATTCACTAAGTGATCTTAAAGCTACTTTTAATCTGTCAAATAAATATTATAGTGAAGGTTTATATGATGAAGCAATTTCAAGACAAATAGAAGCAACCAAACTTGCTAAAGATAATCTAGAAAAACACAGGTCTTTTCATAATCTTGGCAACTCACTAATGAAAAAACAACTATGTTCTGAAGCAGTTCTTGCTTATAAAAATGCTTTGAGAAATAATCCAAGCGATGATGAAACCAGATATAATTTGGCATTAGCTAAGAAATGTGAAGAGGAACAGGAGCAAAATAATGACGACGAAAATAAGGATGATCAAAAGGAGAAGAATGATGAGAAGAATGACGATCAGAACAAAGATGATCAGCAGGATAAGAATGACAAGAAAAAGGACGATCAGAATAAGAACAATCAGCAGGACAAGAATGACGAGAAAAAGGATGATGAGAATAAGAATAATCAGCAGGACAAGAATGATGAAAATCAGAATAAAGACAAAAACAAGTCAGATCAAGCAAAAGATAATAAGAATCAACAATCGAAACTTTCTCCACAGCAGATTAAAAATTTATTAAAAGCCATGGAAAATGCAGAAAAGAAAGTTCAAGCTAAAGTAAATGATAAGAAACAAAAAGGCACAAAAGTTGTTTCTGAAAAAGACTGGTAATGCATTATAGAAATTTAATACATATAGTTATTTTTTTGATTGGATTCTCATCCTTCTCTCAAGTTAATTTTACAACTAAATTGAGTAAAAACCGATTAGGTTTAAATGAAAGAGTTAAAGTAGAATTTTCAGTTGACAAGGATGGAGATAATTTTGTTCCTCCGAAATTTGAAAATTTTAGAATTGTTGGTGGTCCAAGCCAGTCAATAAGAAATTCATGGATAAACGGTAAAAGATCTTATTCTAAGACATATTCGTATTTCTTATCTCCAATCGAAAAAGGTTCTTTTGAAATTGGGCAAGCTTCTATTGAGGTTGAGGGAGAAATTTATAAGACGCTTCCGGTAAAAGTAACAGTAACTTCAGCGGTTGATAAGCCCACAAATCCAAATGACCCTAACTATTTGGCTGATAAAAAGATTCACTTAGTTGCAGAATTATCAAATAAAAGTCCATTTATAAATGAGGCAGTTTCTGTTACATATAAGTTATACGTTTCTCCCGACACAGGTGTTGATAATTGGAGAGAATTAGAAGCACCTAGGTATGCCAATTTTTGGAGTAATAACATAGATATTAAATCTCTAAATGTTCAAAATGGGACATATAAAGGTGAACCATACAGATATGTGGTATTAAGAAGAACTTTACTATATCCGCAGAAGACAGGTAGATTAAAAATTGAACCATTAACTTTAGATATTTCCGTGCAAGTACCTTCAAATAGAAGAGATTTTTTTGGGAATCTTATATCATCAAGCGTAAATAAAACAGTATCGGCAGGCAGTTCATTTATTGATGTTAAACCATTGCCAATTGATAATAAACCAAATGATTTTTCTGGTGCTGTTGGTGATTTTAATTTTGAAATAAAATCAGATAAAAACGCATTGTTAATTGACGAAGCCTTTCAATTAAGTTTGATTATTTCAGGAAACGGAAATTTTAACTTATTTGAGGATCCAAAAATCTCTTTACCATCTTCACTTGAGGTTTATGAACCTGAAAAAATTTCAAATGTTTCAGTGAGAGCAGGTGGGATAAAAGGAAAGGTAAATAATAAATTTACTATTGTACCAAATATGCCTGGAAAGTATACAATACCTCAAACTAAATTCTCGTTTTTTAATCCAAAAGTTGAAGAGTATATAACAATTTATTCTGATCCTATTTATATAGATGTTGAGGGTCTGAATAAAAATTTAAGCTCAGATGATAGCTCAAACAAATTAAATACGACAAACAAAATTCAATTAGCTCAAAATCAATTTGCTTCATTTAAAACTAAAACTAAATTTTCAAAAATTGAAGAGAATATATTTTTCAATTCAACTGCTTATTGGATACTCTTTTTATCTCCTTTTTTAATCTGTATAATCATTATAATCTTGGTTAAGTTTTTAAAGATTTATAGTTCCAAAAAAGTAGATAAATTAAAAATTGCGAAGGGATTAACCAATAAACTTTTAAATGAGTCAAAAGGATTAATCGGTAATAAAGAAAAATTTTATGAGTCTATTGACAAAGCTCTTACAACATATTTAAAGTCAAAATTAAATCTTGACAATTCTCAGCTAAACAATAAATATATACGCTCTAGGCTTCAACAAATGAAGGTGGAAAAAAATCTAATTGATTTGTTATTTAAGGTGTTAGAAAATTGTCAATTAGCCAGATATACCCCTTTAAATATTGAAGCTATGAGTGAAGATTATGAGAATGCAAAGTTATTTATTGAGCAATTAGAAAAAGTAAAAAATGAAAAGTAAATATTTAAATATTATAATAACCTTTTTGTTACTAACGGGTTGTTCTATTACATGCTTTAGCCAATCAGAATTTCAACCATCAGTTGTAAATGAAAAATTCCTCGAAGCTAATAATTTATATAATGATTCAAAATATGAACAGTCAATTCAGGTGTATTTACAAATTTTAGATTCAGGCGTTCATTCCCCAGAGTTGTATTTCAATATTGGAAATGCTTACTACAGGTTAAATGATATTGCTAATAGTATTTTGTATTATGAAAAATCATTAAAGCTTGATTCTTCAGATAATGAAGCAGTTAATAATTTGAATATGGTTAAAAATGCTCTAATAGATGATATCGAAGTAGTTCCGCCTTCGTTTATTGATGAGCAATTAAATAAAACATCAAATCTTTTAGACTATTCATCATGGGGTATATTACTGATATTATTCTCTTTTATCTTTCTTTTATTTTTTATAATTTATTTCTTTTCAGTTAAACCAATTATTAAAAGAACAGCATTTACTTCTCTATTTTTTATAATTATGATCATTGCTTTAACTGCATGGATTAGCATAAATACTTACGAAAAAAATCATCTTGAAAAGTATGCTATTATTTTTTCAACAAAAATTGAAATTAAGGCCGATCCGAATGAAAGAAGTGAGAATTTGCTTACTTTGCATTTAGGAACAAAGGTAAGAATCATTGATAATTTTAAGGATAAGTGGGTGAAAATAAAATTAGTAAATGGTCAAGAAGGTTGGATTAAGAATAATCAAATTAAAATAATATGATAACAAAAAGTCAAATTCATGAAGCTCAAAGGAAATGGGGTGATGGAATAGTAAAAATAGGAACCTTAAAAGATAATGAATCAGAATGTCTTGAATTCACTAAATCATTTTTGAATACCCTTTATGACTTTGAAAATAATGATGTATTATTTAAACCAACAAAAGCTGCAGAGGAGCAGTTTAGACCAAATTTTCAAATGGCATTATCCTACTTTTTAGGAGGAAGTAATTCATTCTGTTCGGAGGATGAAGGTTTTGCTATGAAACCTTGGGTGGATGTTAAATTTGCAAACTCAGGTTTTATAATTGAAAATGAAAGGGCAATTGCAATGGGTAATTATTTTTTTACTGATTCAAGTGGGGTAGTAGTTAAGGTTGAATATACCTTCGGATATAAGTTAAGAAATGGTAACTTGGTGATTGATCTTCATCATTCTTCACTACCATTTTCATTATAAGTATTATCAATTATAATATCATTTATCTTTTCAATATTGGAGTATAGAAAAGATTGATTTAGTATTGCATCATCTATTGCAGAGGTAATATTGTTAATTTTAGAAAATATAAAAATAACAATACATAATAATAGAACTGACTTTATTATGCCAAAAACAGCTCCTATTATTCTATTCAATAAACCAAGAGCAATAAGTTTTAAAAACTTCGTTAATAGCTTAGCAATAGCTTTAAATATCATAATAGTAAATAAGAATATTATCATTGATGATAGAATAGAAATAAAAATTGCTTCTGATTCAAATATCGGTTTTAGTTTTATGTCTAAATGGGGATAGAAATTTTTTGCCAAGTATATTCCTGATATGATACCAAGTACTGATGCAAGTTCGTTTACAAGTCCTTTAGAAAATCCATTATATGCCCCCCAAGCTATTATTAAACTTAAAAAAATATCTAAGTAGCCCATAATAATTTATTAATCAATGTTAATTTAATAAATATTAACTTCTTTATATTAGTATCAGAAATTTATAATAAAGTTAAGCATTGAGTTCTGAGTTAAAAACAAAGTGGAATAATTTAAAGACTAAACTTTCTGTTAATTTTTCAGATAATGAAATAATAGATCTTGATTCAATCATTTTTTTAATTGGATTACAAGAATTAGGTCAATTTCAAAAAAGATTTAACAAACAAAAAAAATTAGAGGTTATACATATTGCAGTTTGTAAATTATTAAGTGATTACGGCTATTATGAGTTTGATCATACAGATAATGAGGGATGGCCTCATTATAAGCTAATTAAAAAATTACCCAATCTAAAGGCAGGGGAACAAACCATTCTTATGAAAAAGGCAATCATTAACTATTTTGTGAAATCAAACTATATTAATTAAGATTTCATAAATTTGGCACTAGAAAGTAATGGAAGATAAAATAAAAAAAGATTTAGAGGATATTCTAAATTTTAACTCCGATTCCGAGACTGAAATCGAAGAATTCAGGGTTAAGTATTTAGGAAAAAAAGGTATATTGAATTCATATTTTGTTGAATTTAAATCATTAGAAAGTGACCAAAAGAAGAAATTAGGTAGTTTATTGAATGAACTAAAAAATTCTGCTCAAAAAAAAGTTGATAATTTAAAATCTAATAATTCAAAAAAATCTGACAATTTAAAAATTAATGATATTTCAAGGCCTGGAGACCCGATAGAAATCGGTTCTCGTCACCCAATATCAATTGTCAAAAATAGAATTATCGATATTTTTTCTACAATTGGATTTACAATTAGTGAAGGGCCAGAAATCGAAGATGATTGGCATAACTTTAGTGCTTTAAATCTTCCCGAGCACCACCCTGCAAGAGATATGCAGGATACTTTTTTTATTGAAAAGAACCCTGATTATTTATTAAGAACCCATACTAGTTCAGTTCAGGTTAGATACATGGAAAATAATAAACCCCCTATCAGAACTATTTCCCCTGGAAGAGTTTATCGAAATGAAGCAATTTCAGCACGTTCCCATTGTTTTTTTCATCAGATAGAAGGTTTGTGTATTGATAAAGATGTAAGTTTTGCGGACCTAAAACAAACTTTAGAATACTTTACAACTCAACTTTTTGGTAAATCAAAAATTAGACTTAGACCTTCTTATTTTCCGTTTACAGAGCCTAGCGCAGAAGTAGATGTTTACTGGGGTCTTAATAATGAAACGGACTATAAAATGACGAAAGGAACAGGTTGGTTAGAAATTATGGGCTGTGGAATGGTTGATCCTAATGTTTTGGAAAATTGTAATATTGATCCTAAAGAATACTCAGGATTCGCTTTTGGTCTTGGAATAGATCGAATTGCTCTTTTATTACATCAAATAGATGATATTAGACTGTTAAGTGAAAATGATGTAAGGTTCTTAGAACAATTTAGATCTTCATTTTAAGAAATTATATCGCTTAGTTCTTTAAATATTTTTCTAGGACTTCTTTTTTCATAGAGTATTTTATAGACTGCATCTATAATAGGTGTTTTGGCTTTTTTGTTAGATTCCTGGTTTAATAAGTAAGCTTTTTTTGTTGCAATACACCCCTCAGCCACCATCTTCATTTCCAATTGTGCAGCCCTAACAGTATAGCCTTTACCAATCATGTTTCCAAACATTCTATTTCTTGAAAACGAAGAATATCCGGTTACTAACAAATCCCCTAAATATGCTGAATTGTTTATATTCCTTTTTATTTTATGTCTTTTAGAAATAAATCTTTTCATCTCTTTAATTGAATTGCTTACTAAAACGCTTTGGTAATTATCTCCGTATCCTAAACCATTTGAAATACCAACGGCTAAAGCAAATATGTTTTTAAGCATACTTGCATATTCAATCCCAATTACATCATCAGATGCTTTCACATTTATGTACTTACATTTAAATTTTGCTGAAATTAGTTTACATAAACTAAGGTTTGAAGATCCGATTGTCAGGTATGATAATTTTTCCAATGCAACTTCCTCTGCGTGACAAGGCCCACCAATAACAAGAAAATTATCTATAGAAACATTGTAGTATTTTTGCATGTGTTCACCAAATAAAAGATTTGTTTCGGGAACTAAACCCTTCAAAGCACAAATTATAATTTTATCAGAAATATTAACCTCAATTTTTTTCATTTCTTTGTTAACATATTCAGATGGTATAGCAATAATGATTACATCAGAATTGCTAACTACATCATTTATATTCTCAGAAATTTTTATTTTTTTTAGTTTGAGCTCTACAGAGCTTAAATAGTTTGGATTATGAGAGTTTTTAGTTATAAAATCAATACTATCTTTATTTCTTATATACCAATTAATTTCATCATTATTTTCTGAAAGTATTTTTATTAATGCGGTTCCCCAGCTGCCACTTCCAATAACTCCAAATTTTAGTTTAGTTTTTTTCATTGATATAATTCATTGGTATTAATGTATTCCATAACATTTTCAGAAATTAGATCTTCAGGCTTGGCTTTTTTTGAAACTATATTTCTAATATTTGTTGAACTTAAGTCAATTCTTGGACCTCCAATATACATAGCATTTTCATTAATTATATGCTGACTTTCTTTGAGATTTCCTTTTCTTGGATAAATGAAAATCTTATAATTTTTTAGAATTTTTTTATAATCTTTCCATGTATCAAAAATTTTGTAATTGTCTTCACCAATGATTAAGCTAAATTCTATTTCCGGTAATTTATTTGATATAAATTCCAAAGTATCAATGGTATAGTTTGGCTTATTAAGATTAACTTCTAAATCACTTGGAATTATATTATCATACTTTTTAGTAGCAATATCAACCATATTGAATCTATGCATAAAGTTTGATATTTTATTGTCTTGTTTTATCGGGTTTTCAGGTGTGACAACGAGCCAAACCTCATCATTTAATTTTTCTTCAATAATATATTCTGCAATTTTAAGGTGACCATTGTGAATAGGGTCAAAAGTTCCAAAAAATAAACCAACCTTTTTTTTATTCATTGATGAAATTATTTACTAGTTTGTAAACTTCTTTATAGCTTTTTTTAAGAATATCGTTTTCAACAACATAATCAAATTTATCAGCTAATAAAATTTCATCCTTAGCTTTATCAATTCTAATTTTAATATTTGAATCAGTCTCAGAATTTCTATTCTTAAGTCTCTTTTCAAGTTCATCTAAACTTGGAGGTTTTATGAAAATAGTTAATGATTGGTCCTTAAACTTTCTTTTGATATTTAAACCACCTATTACATCTATATCAAAGATTAAATTTTTTTCTTTTGCATTTTCAAGTTCTGAAAATAATGTACCATAAAACACTCCCTTGTAGACTTCCTCCCATTCAACAAATTCATCATTATTAACCCTCCTCAAGAATTCCTCTTTAGAGATAAAAAAATAATTTTCACCATCTTTTTCATTTTTTCTTGGCTCTCTCGATGTTGCTGAAATTGAAAAACTCAATCCTAAATTTTTCTCATTAAGTAGTTTATTTACAATTGTAGTTTTTCCTGATCCTGAAGGTGCCGCTATTACTATAAATTTTGATCTTTTCATCAAAGAATATTTAAAATGTTTTCTTTAATTTTCTCTAAATTTTCCTTCATTTCAATAACATGCTTTTGAAGAACAGCATCATTAGCTTTTGAACCCAGAGTATTTATCTCTCTCCCAATTTCTTGACAGATAAAACCTAGTTTTTTACCAATTGGATCTTTTGATTTTATTGATTCATTAAAAAGAATTAAATGACTTTTTAGTCTTATTATTTCTTCATTTATATCAAATTTTTCCATGTAGTATATCATTTCTTGCTCAAATCTGTTATTGTCAATTTCGAGCTTGATTTTATCAAGTTCTGTAATTAGTTTTTTTCTTTTTTTTAAAATCCTTTCTTTTTCAATCTTTTTAATTTGATTTAGTGAATTTTTGATTTTTGAAACCTTATCCTTAATATCCCTCTCAGTTGCTAAGCCTTCTTTTTTTCTAAAAGTATCAACTTTAATGATAACAGAATATATTTTATTTAATAGGGATTTAGTTTGTTTATTATTTAATTCTACAGATTTTGATTCATAGGTATTAGGTAAACCCATAGCTATTTTTAAATAATTTACATCCTGACTGTCATCTATTTTTTTTAATTCTTTAATATATTTTTTTACAATTTCTTTATTGATACTTACATTTTCTTTATTTAATTTGCCTTCTGTACTTACATTAATTTCAATTTTACCACGATGAAGTTTGTCGGTTAATTTTTTTCTTAAATTATTTTCAAATGACTTTAGAATTTGAGGAATTCTAATTGACAAATCTAGATGTTTACTATTAACAGACTTTATCTCAACAAGAAATTTTGTTGTATTAATTACGAAAGATTCACTGGCATAGCCAGTCATTGACTTAATCATTTCTACGGATATATTAAGCAAATATATGAATAGATTTTAAGTAATTTGGGTAGATTTTTTAGAAACCAAATATACACCTGCAAAAACTAGTATAACTGAAGTTGCATCTGCTATGGTTAATTTATCAGCACCCCTGTGTATGGCAAATAAAATTCCTATTACAGGCTGGAGATATATAAACATGCCTACAGTTGAAGCTTTTAAATTTTTTAACGCATATAAATTCAATAAATAAACTAAAAATGTAGTACAAAAGACGACATAAGAAATTTTGATCAAAGAATTTCCAGAAATTTCAACCCAATTAATATCTGTAAACTCCAATAATCCAAAAGGCAAATTAATAATTATGGAAAACAGAAATAGCCATTTCATTATTGTTATCATACTATATTTTTTTGTCAATGGTTTGACTAAAACAAAATAAATCGCATAAGAAAGACTATTAATAAAAAAATAAAAATTTCCCAGATTGATATTTGGTGCATTAGCTATTGATTTATCATTTAAAAGAATTAGGGTTAATGTTCCGATAAATCCAATAAATACCCCAAAATATTTAATTTTTGTAATTTTTTCTTTTAATAAAAAAATAGAAATTATAAATATAAAAATTGGTGCAAGTGTTGTAATTATTGCACTATTTATTGGAGTCGAATTATATAAGCCGTTTAAAGCCGTAATCATGTTTAAACTCATTCCAAAAAATGCGCATACTATTATTAATTTAAAATCCTTGATATCTATTTTTTCATTTTTAAAAAATAAGGAAATAACCCAAAAACATATTGCTGCTCCAAGAACTCGACAATATAATAGTGCATTTGGGGACAACACATCAGGCATAAGTTCTTTTGCAATTGTATGATTGAATCCAAAAATTGAAGTAGCTATTAATGCCGCAAAAAGAGCGAGGATTCTTTTATCCATTAAAATTGATTGAATTTTAAAGATAATCTATACATTTGTTTAGAGCTAATATGTAGTTGTTTAATTCAAAGAATTATGAAATTTAACACCAAAACTATACATGGAGGGCAAAAGATTGATCCTGCATTTAATTCTGTTATGCAGCCGATTTATCAAACATCAACTTATGCTCAGAAAAGTCCTGGTGTGAATAAAGGTTTTGAATAT
This sequence comes from uncultured Bacteroidota bacterium, assembly GCA_902519075.1. Classification (GTDB taxonomy): domain Bacteria; phylum Bacteroidota; class Bacteroidia; order Flavobacteriales; family Flavobacteriaceae; genus MED-G13. The sequence continues at coordinate 18,147 of CABYIO010000018.1, forward strand.
TCTAGAACTCACAACCCAACCAGAACTGCTTTACAAAATTCATTTGCAAGTCTTGAAAATGCAAAATATGGAGTTGCATTTTCTTCCGGTTTAGCAGCGATTGATGCGATTATAAAATTACTTAGCCCTGGGGATGAAGTAATAAGTACTAACGACTTATACGGAGGTACATTTCGATTATTTACCAAAATTTTTGAAAAATACGGAGTAAAATTTCATTTTACATCATTACATAATACTGCTGACGTGGAATCATTAATAAATGAAAATACAAAAGTTATTTGGGCTGAAACCCCAACAAACCCGATGATAAATATTTTTGATATTGAGGTGCTTTCAAATATTAGCAAGTCTAACAATTTGCTTTTTGTTGTTGACAATACTTTTGCATCACCTTATTTACAAAATCCATTAAATTTAGGCGCTGACATAGTAATGCATTCTGCTACTAAATATTTAGCCGGCCATAGTGATGTTGTATTAGGTGCTCTAATGTTAAATGATGATGAAATTGCTGAAAAATTATATTTTGTTCAAAATGCAAGTGGTGCAGTTCCTGGACCTCAAGATTGTTTTTTGACCCTCAGGGGAATTAAAACACTACATGTAAGGATGCAGAGACATTGTGAAAATGCGCATAAAGTTGCACATTTTTTAAATGACCATGAAATGGTTGAGAAAGTTTATTGGCCAGGTTTAGAATCTCATAAAAATCATAAAGTTGCAAAAAAACAAATGTCTGGTTTCGGAGGTATGCTCTCGTTTAGAATGAAAGATTTTAGCAAAGAGCAATCAATAAAATTTCTTGAAAAACTTCACTTATTTACTCTTGCTGAATCTCTTGGTGGAGTTGAGTCATTATGCGGACATCCTGCAACAATGACACACGCTAGTATTCCAAAAGAAGAACGTGAAAAATCTGGTGTTACTGACTCTTTGATAAGATTAAGTGTTGGAATTGAAGATGTTGATGATTTAATCAATGATCTTCAAAATGCGTTTTTATAAAATTGTTAATTATTCTCTCTTTTTTTGGTAAAACAAAAATTTTAAATGCCTAATTTTATTTAAAATTAAATTTCCCTCTGATTAGGGTACAGAAAATTATTAAGTATGAAAAGAAAGATAGACGCTTTTTTAAATATTGTTCGTAAGAGAGACGGACACCAACCCGAATTTATGCAAGCGGTTGAAGAAGTAGCAGAAACTGTTATTCCATACATTATAGAAAATGACATTTATCATGGAAAAAATATATTAATGAGAATGTGTGAACCTGAAAGAGCAGTAGCATTCAGGGTTTCATGGGTTGATGATAAAGGTGAAATTTGGGTAAACAGAGGTTATAGGATTCAAATGAATTCTGCTATTGGACCTTATAAAGGAGGTCTTAGATTTCACCCATCTGTCAATATGAGCATACTAAAATTTTTGGCTTTTGAACAGGTTTTTAAAAATAGTTTAACAACTCTTCCAATGGGTGGTGGTAAAGGAGGTAGTGATTTTGACCCAAAAGGAAGAAGTGACAATGAAATTATGAGGTTTTGTCAGGCTTTCATGACTGAATTATATAGACATATAGGCCCAAATACTGATGTGCCTGCAGGGGATATTGGAGTTGGTGGAAGAGAAATTGGTTATATGTATGGTCAATACAGAAAACTTGCTAATGAATTCACTGGTGTGCTCACGGGAAAAGGCATGTCGTGGGGTGGTTCATTGATAAGACCTGAGGCAACTGGATATGGCACTGTTTATTTTGTTCAGGATATGTTAGCTCAAAAAAATGACGGAATAAAAGCAAAAAAGGTTGTTATTTCTGGATCTGGAAATGTAGCTCAATATGCTGCTGAGAAAGTATTACATTTTGGAGGAAAAGTATTAACAATGTCTGACTCATCGGGATTTATTTATGACTCATCTGGAATAGACGAAGAAAAATTAAAATTCATAATGTATCTAAAAAATATTCAGCGAGGAAGAATCAGTGAATATGTAAAAAAATATCCCAAAGCAGTTTTCAAAAAAGGAAAAACTCCTTGGTCTGTTAAGTGTGACATTGCATTGCCCTGTGCTACTCAGAATGAATTAGACGGAAAAGACGCAAAAATTCTTGTATCCAATGGATGTAAGTGTGTAAGTGAAGGAGCTAATATGCCATCAACTAAAGAGGCTATTGAAATTTTTCTAAAAGCAAAAATTTTATTTGCACCTGGTAAAGCTGCAAATGCAGGAGGTGTGGCAACCTCAGGACTGGAAATGACCCAAAATTCTCTTAGATATAATTGGACAAGGGAAGAGGTTGATCAAAAGCTTCGTGAAATCATGTTAAACATACATAACTCTTGTATTGAGCATGGTAAACAGAAAAACGGATATGTTAATTATGTCAAAGGAGCAAATATTGCTGGATTTGTAAAAGTTGCTGACGCCATGCTGGCTCAAGGAGTAATCTAATTTTTTATAATATATATATTATACTGGTATATTTGTCGTTTATTAGAAGTAGTTGCTAGTATCTTATGTTAAAAATTCGTTTTTTTTCGTTTTTAATTCTAACTGTTAGTTTTTTTTATGGTCAACAAAATAAGCTATCAATAGAAACTGAAACATCAATTTATTCAAATTGGAACACATATTTTTCTTATAATTTAATTTCAGCAATAGATAATGGTGAATCAGTAATCTATTTTGCATCATATAATTCAATTTTCTCCTATGACATCTCATCTAATCAAATTGAAAAATTTGATACGCTAAACGAATTATCAGGAGACGAAATTTCAGCTTTTTATTATTCTGAAATTAATAATAATATAGTTATCGGCTATAGTAGTGGATTTCTTCAAATAATAGATTTAAATTCAAATTCAATAATTAATATTTATGATATTTTAAATAAGCCAACGATACCCCCTAATAAAAAAACTATTAATGATTTCTTTCAAAGTGGTGATCAATTACTAATATCTACGGGATACGGCGTATCAATCTATAATTTAAACGGATATGAGTTTGGAGACACTTATTATATTGGAGATTTTGCATCACAAATTAACGTAACAAGTACGTTAGTACATGAAAATTTTATTTATGCTTCTAGTCCTGATTTGGGAATATTAAGAGCAAATATTAACTCCAACCTTATAGACTTTAATAATTGGCAGACTATTTATTTTGGAGATATACAAAAATTATTTTACGATGGAGAAAATATTTTTTTCTACACCGACAATAGTATAATGAGAATTAATGATGAGGAAATAACAAGTATATTAACATTGGAAAATCAAATTATTAATATTAATTCATCAGATTCAAAATTTATAATTATTACTGATGAAAAATGCTTAATTTATAATGATCAGCTAACGCAGTTAGTTTATGAAATTGATTCAGAAACTTACTCGTCAGGATTTAACGATGGTATTATAAAGGACAATTTTATTTATATCGCTACTAACGAAAAGGGGGTTTTAATCATAAATAACGACAGCGGAGATTTTTCATATTTAAAACCTGATGGACCTTTAGAAAATGATATTTTTTCAGTTGAAACATTGAATAACAAAACTTGGGTTTCTTATGGTAACTATACAGAGTACTTTAACCCATATCCTTTAAAATTTAGTGGCTTGAGTAATTATGATGAAAATTTGAATTCTTGGTTCAACATCAGTAAAGACAGTATTCCAGAACGGGCTGTAAATCTTAATAACATTTCAATTAACCCTTTTAATAATGATAATGTTTTTATAAGTTCTTTTGAAGGAGGCATCTTAGAAATTGAAAATTTGAATATTATTGAATTCTATGATAATAATAATAGTGGATTAGAATCTTTATCCATCAATGATCCATTATATGAGAGCGTAAGAATTTCAGATATACAATTTGATCAAAATGGAGTTTTATGGATTTTAAATTCAAGAATAGACAGTCCGCTAAAATCTTTTAACTTGGAGAATAACAGTTGGAATAGTTATGATTTTACTGAGATTATCAATGATGGATTTCAGGACGAACTTGGGTTTAATGATATTGAAGTAGATGATTATGGAAACAAATGGATAGCAGGGCTAAGATCTGGATTAATTGGATTTAACAATGAACCTGGAACAAACCGATTAAGAAAAGTATTTAGTCAAGATCAATCAAATATGCCTTCTTCATATGTAAAGTCTATTGCTGTTGATAATAACAACCACCTTTGGATTGGTACAATTCAGGGCTTAAGGGTTCTATATAATACATCTAATTTTTTTGACACTTCAGTTGTTACAACACAACAAATTGTAATTTTAGAAGACGGCATACCTAGGGAACTTTTAGAGCAACAATACATTTCTGATATTGAAGTAGATGGAGCAAATAATAAGTGGGTAGCAACAATTGGATCAGGAGTATTTTATTTCTCACCAAATGGCCAACAAACAATTCACCATTTTACAAAAGAAAACTCACCACTACCATCAAATAATATTAATGATGTTAGTATAAACAATTCAAATGGAAAGGTATACTTTGCGACTGACCATGGTTTAGTAAGTTATAATACAGGAAGTACTTCTAGCTCTGAAAATTTTTCTAATACATATGTCTATCCTAATCCTGTTCGGCCAGATTTTAACACTGAATTTGAAAAGATTAAAATCACTGGTTTGACTCAGAATGTAAATATTAAGATAACCGATATTGAAGGAAATTTAGTAGCCGAGGCTCAATCAAATATCAACTCTA
>CABYIO010000019.1 GCA_902519075.1 uncultured Bacteroidota bacterium
AAAGAAGAAGTGAAATTGATTCGATTGTTGATTCAAGAAATGCAACCCTTGAGTGGGAGTTCAATAATATATACTCTGTAGATTTAGATCCATCAAGAGGAGGTGAACACGTTTCTGTTACGTATTCAGGAAAATATGAAGATGAGAATGGAAAAGATACATGGAATTCAATTAATAGGTACTATGTAATTGATGGAAAAGTTGTTTGGTGGAACACTTTCAATCAAGATATAATTGATCAAGACACGGAATAATAACTAATAATTAATTTAAATATATAAACTATGAAACACTTTAAACAAATATTTTCTCTTGTATTGATTGCCATATTTATGGTAAGCTGTAACTCTCCCGAAAGATCAATTGGTATGACAACTTGGTCAGATGACGGAACTGAATTTAAGTTTTATTTAGGAACAGAAGAGGCGATTGATGTCGTTAGAGGCTGGGATAAATTACAATCTGAAGGTAAATGGGAAGAGTCTCTGGAATTATTTGCCGATACTGCTACTGTCACATATCAAACTGGGCAAACAGTAAAAGCTTCAGAAATGACGGAAATGGCTAGAAAAAGAGATTCAAACTATAAAGCTAATAACGTTGAATATGGATGGACACTTCAGGGTGCTTTTTCTGTGGATTTAGATCCTACAAGAGGTGGCGAACACGTCTATGCTGATTATATAATGAATTACGATGATGGTGAGCAAAAAGGTGGTGTTAATGCTGAATTGAGATTTTACATAATCGACGGTAAGATTGTAACTGTAAACCAGTTTAATCAATCAATTATAATGGAATAGATATATTATATTATTACAACAATAAAAAAAGCACCTCATGACATTAGGTGCTTTTTTTATTGAATTTAATTTGTTGAAACTCTAATTGTTTCCTAATATAAGTGGTAATCCATCTTTTCCACTTCCAACAACAACTACTTTTGAATTATTAGATTCGGCTAATTTTAAAGTGGCTTCTATACCTTTATCTCTTAAAATATTTGGTGTCAAGGAAGCAGCCAATATTCTATTTGCATCTGCTTTACCTCTAGCTTCTATCCTTTGCTTATCAGCCTCTTTAGCTGCAGTTACAAGTCTAAATTCATATTCAAGAGATTCCTGCTCCTGCTTTAGTTTTCTTTCAATAGCTTCTTTAATAGAAGGCGGAAGTGTAACGTCTCTTACCAGTATTTCATTTAACTGAATATATTGATCATCCACTATCTTTTGAGTCTCAACAAAAATTTCAGTTTGAATTGCATCTCTTTTTGAAGAATAAAGTTGTTCAGGCGTATATCTTCCCACAACACTTCTCGCAGCAGATCTAATAGCTGGCAAAAGAATACGTTGTTTATAAGCCTCACTTTTTTCTTTATGTAGTTTTCCTAAATCTTCATATTTAGGCTGAAACCAAGCAGAGGCCTCTAACTGAATGTCAAGTCCATTTGACGATAAAACATTCATTTTTTCAAAAACCTCTTGTTGTCTTACTTCATATATAAAAACTGAATTCCAGGGAAAGATAAACCTTAATCCTTCATCTAGTGGAGGTTCATCGGTTACTACACCACCTCCAAAAAGCCTATACTCTACTCCAGCTTCTCCACTTCCGATAGTTACTATTGATTTAGCAACCAGTAATAATCCAAATGTTAAAGCGATTAACAATGGAACTCCAATTCTTGGTAAATTATTCATAATTATTGATTTTTAAATTTAATTTTAAGTTAATAAACCACCATTTACATGAATGGTTTGTCCTGTAATGTAGGAAGACATATCACTTCCCAGCCAAACACATGTGTTAGCTATATCAAAAGGCGTGCCTCCCCTTTTTAGTGGAATAGAATTTCTCCATTCCTGTACTACTTTTTCATCTAAAACATCAGTCATTTCAGTTTCAATAAATCCTGGGGCAATTACATTACATCTGATATTTCTTGAACCTAATTCCAGAGCAATGGATTTAGAAAAACCTATTATTCCTGCTTTGGATGCAGCATAATTTGATTGACCTGCATTTCCTTTTACTCCAACCACCGAGCTCATATTAATAATTGAACCATATCTTTGTTTTAACATTGTTCTCTGTATAGCCTTAGTCATATTAAACACAGATTTTAAATTCACTTCAATTACTTTATCAAAATCATCCTCCTGCATTCTCATTAGTAAATTATCTCTGGTAATTCCGGCATTATTTATCAAAATATCAATTACTTCAAATTCTTGAGTAATATGTTCAACTAATTTTTGACAATCTTCAAAACTTGATGCATCAGATTTATAACCTCTAACTACAACCCCTTCAGCTGATAAATCTTTTTCAATTTCCTTTGCTAAATCAGATGAACTTGAGTATGTGAATAAAACATTTGCACCTTGTTTAGCAAAAGTTTCAGCTATCCCCCTACCAATGCCTCTTGTAGCACCAGTGATAACAGCTGTTTTATCTTTTAAAATTTTCATATTATTTATTATAAATTTCTAATACTTTTTTGCCAATTTCAGCTGGTGAATCAACAACGTGTATACCTGATTCTCTCAAAATTCTTTTTTTGGCTGCTGCAGTATCATCTGCACCACCAACGATTGCACCTGCATGACCCATTGTTCTTCCTGAAGGAGCGGTCTCACCAGCAATAAACCCAATTATAGGCTTATTTGAATTAGATTTCACATACCAACTTGCCGCATCAGCTTCTAACTGTCCCCCAATTTCACCAATTAGAACAATTATTTCAGTTTCAGGATCATTAATAAATAACTTCAAAGCATCTTTTACTGTGGTCCCAATAATAGGGTCTCCGCCAATTCCAATTGCCGTAGAAATCCCTAATCCTTGTTTAACAACTTGATCAGCTGCTTCATAAGTAAGTGTTCCAGATTTTGAAATTATTCCTACTCTCCCCTTTTTAAATATAAATCCCGGCATAATTCCAACCTTTGCCTCATCAGGCGTAATTACGCCTGGGCAATTAGGCCCAACTAATACTGTATCTCTGTTCTTAATATGATTATTTACTCTAATCATATCTTTTACAGGTATCCCTTCTGTTATCGCAATAATAACTTTAATGCCTGCATCAACAGCTTCAATAATCGCATTTGCTGCAAAAGCTGGAGGGACAAATATTATACTTGTGTTTGCATTTGTTCCCTTGATTGCGTCAACAACAGAGTTAAACACAGGTAAATCTAAATGCTTTTGTCCTCCTTTATTGGGTGTTACACCACCAAGAATATTTGTTCCATATTCGATCATTTGAGTTGAATGGAAAGTACCCTCTTTTCCAGTGAAACCCTGAACTATTATTTTTGAATTTTTATCAACTAATACACTCATTATTCCTTATATCTTTCTTTATAATTTCCTTTAACCGAATCAACTTTTATTTTATCACCTTCATTAATAAATAATGGAACATTAACTACAGCACCCGTTTCTAGTGTCGCTGGTTTCGTAGCATTTGTAGCAGTATTACCTTTAATACCTGGCTCAGTTGAAATGACCTCAAGCACTACATTAGGTGGCATCTCAACAGAGAGAGGTAAACTGGTTTCGGAATTACTAATTACCGTAACTACTTCCCCTTCTTTCATTAACTGAGGATTATCTAAAAATTTTTCTTCAATTGAAATTTGATTGTAATCATCTGTATTCATAAAATGATATGTGGTTGAATCATTATATAAATATTGAAATTTATTTGTTTCTACTCTAACAACATCAATTTTGTGACCAGCTGAGAAGGTGTTATCAACAACTTTACCGCTTGTCAAGCTTTTTAATTTAGTCCTTACAAAGGCAGGACCTTTACCTGGTTTGACGTGTAAAAATTCAATAATTTTATATATATCATGATTGTATTTAATACACAAACCATTTCTTATATCTGATGTTGTACCCATTTTAATTTGATTTAGTATAACCCTTCATAATTCCGCGATGCGAATTCTTAATAAACATTAATATCTCATCTCTTTCGTTAGAAGCCTCCATTTCGGCCTCAATAATTTCACAAGCTTGTGAGTTATTATAGTTTTTTTGATATAATAATCTATATATGTTTTGAATTTCACTGATTTTCTTTGAATCAAAACCTCTTCTTCTTAGTCCAACAGAATTAATTCCAACATATGAAAGTGGTTCTCTAGCTGCTTTAACAAATGGCGGCACATCTTTTCTCACAAGAGATCCACCAGTTACAAAAGCATGGTTTCCAATCGAACAAAATTGGTGAATAGCTGTTAAACCTGAAATAATAACATAATCACCAACAGTAACATGTCCAGCTAGGGTTGTATTATTTGAAAAAATACAATTGTCACCTACAAAACAATCATGAGCAATATGAGAATATGCCATTATTAAACAATTATTTCCAATAACTGTTTTTAGTCTATCATTGGTACCCTTATTTATGGTAACGCATTCGCGAATAGTCACATTATCTCCAATTTCGACATATGTTTTTTCGTTATTATATTTTAGATCTTGTGGATTTGCTGATATGACTGCCCCAGGAAATATATTACAATTCTTGCCTATTCTCGCTCCGTCCATTATTGAAACGTTTGAGCCTATACATGTACCTTCACCTATAAATACATCACCATCAATAGAAGTAAACGGATCGATTACTACACTTTTGGCTATTTTTGCGTTGGGGTTTATATAAGAAAGTGGTTGTTTCATATCATTTAACTTTAGTTATTTGAGCAGTTAGCTCTGCTTCTGCACATAATTTACCATTAGCATATGCTAAACCCTGCATATGACATATTCCTCTTCTGAATGGACCTATTAAAGAACATTTAAATATGATTGTATCACCAGGAAGAACTTTATTTCTAAATCTAACTTTATCAATTTTTGCAAAGAAAGTTAAATAATTTTGTGGATTCTCAAGTTTGGACATTACTAAAATCCCCCCCATTTGAGCCATAGCTTCAATAATAATTACCCCTGGCATAACAGGATAATCAGGAAAATGACCTTTAAAAAAATCCTCATCAATAGTTACATTTTTTACACCAATAACTAAATCGTCAGTTAATTCATATATTTTGTCAATAAATAAAAAAGGAGGTCTATGTGGTAAAATTTCCATTATATTGGTTGTATCCATAAGTGGTTTAGAGGAAATATTTATCTCAGGAATATCGTTCTTCTTTGAGTCTCTAATAATGTCTTTCATTTTTTTAGAAAATTTGGTGTTAATATAGTGACCTGGTTTGTTAGCGATAACTTTACCTCTAATTTTAGTACCAATTAGAGCCAAATCACCAATTACGTCCAATAATTTATGTCTAGCCGCTTCATTTGGATAATGTAGTGTTAAATTATCTAAAATTCCGTTTGATTTAACTTTAATTTTGTCTTTGTTGAACGCTTTTTTTAATTTTTTCATTGTAGATTCTGACAATGGCTTATCAACATATACAATAGCATTGTTTAAATCACCACCCTTGATTAACCCTTTATTTAAAAGCATTTCAATTTCGTGAAGAAAACTAAATGTTCTGCAATTTGAAATATCATCTTTAAATTTATTAATAGATGAAATTGAGGCATTTTGAGTACCTAATATTTTAGTTCCAAAATCAACCATAGTTGTAATTTGATATTCTTTTGATGGTATAACGGTAATCTCGCTACCTGAATCCTCGTCTTTGAATGAAATTACATTTTTAACAATAAATTCTTTTCTTTTATCATTCAGTTGTTTAATTCCAGCTTTTTCTAAAGCCTCAACAAAATATTTTGAAGATCCGTCCATAATAGGAGGTTCTGAAGCATTCAATTCAATTAATACATTATCTATTTGCAAACCAACGAGTGAAGCTAATACATGTTCACATGTTTGAATTATAACATTATTTTTATTTAGACATGTTCCTCTTTCTGTATTAGTAACATAATTTATATCAGCTTCTACAATAGGCTCACCCTCAAGATCTACTCTTTTAAATACATATCCAGTATTTGACCCGGAAGGGTAAAATGTTAATTTAACATCTTTCCCAGTATGCAGCCCAACTCCATCTAGCGAAACCTTTTTTGATATGGTAGTCTGATGATATTTAGTTGTTGTTATCATTAGATTTTTTTAAATCATTTATATCACTAACAATTTTTTCAAGATTTCTAAAATGTATATATGATCTGTTAAAAGTTCTCTCATCAATAGCTGGAGTTCCTCTTAATGTTACATTATCTTTTATGTTACTAAATACACCTGTTTGACCATTGATTCTAACATTATTACCTATAGCAAGATGACCAATTATTCCGACTTGACCTCCAATTTGACAATTTTCACCAACCTTTGTAGATCCAGCAATACCACATTGACCAGCAATGACGGTATTCTTTCCGATATATACGTTATGGGCAATCTGAACCAAATTGTCAATTTTTACACCCTCACTGATTACGGTTGATCCAAGTGTAGCTCTGTCAACAGATGAGTTAGAGCCAATTTCAACTTTATTACCAATTTTTACATTTCCCAATTGAGGAGTTTTAACATATTCACCTACTTCATTTGGTGCAAAACCAAAACCGTCAGAGCCAATAACACAGTTAGAGTGAAAAATACATTGATTTCCAATAAATGTACCATCATAAATTCTGACACCTGAGTATAAAACACAATCATCCCCTATGGTTACATTTTCTTGAATAGAAACATTGTCCATAATTATTACATTATTGCCAATATTACAATTTGGGCCAATAACAGAAAATTGCCCAACTGAAACATTATCGCCTAGTTTTACAGATTCATGTATTCTACTATCAATGTGTAAACCAAAATGACTTATCTTATTTTTTGAAAATTTGTTTAGAAGATTATTAAACGACAAATAGGCATCATCAACAATAATCAAATTTTTAATTTTTGCTTTGTCATACGGTAATCCCTTATCAATTACAACAACAGATGCACCAGTTTTATACAACCAAGGTATATATTTCGGATTAGATATAAATGTAATATCTCCGCTTTTAGCTTCTTCAATTTTTGCAAGATTAATCAAGGAAGTGTTACACTCACCAATGACCTCTCCTTTTAATATTTTTGCTAGTTCAGCAATGGTTAATTTCATAGAGGGCAAAATTAGGAAATTTCTAGATATATAAGGTTTAAAGCTTTGTTAATTTATCTTATTATTATCTTAATGTTAATTATTAATGAATTAACTTTAATATCTTATAAATTCAAGAATATGAGCAAGGTAAAAATATTATGGGTAGATGATCAGATTGATTTACTAAAATCTCATATTATTTTTTTAAACGAAAGAAACTACCATGTTGAAACTTGTACAAACGGAAATGATGCATTAGATAAGATTTCAAATCAGAGGTATGATATTATTCTTCTAGATGAAAATATGCCGGGTTTAAGTGGAATTGAAACTTTAAAGAAAATAAAAAAAATAGACAGAAATTTAAAAGTTATAATGATAACGAAAAGTGAGGAAGAGAATATAATGGAGGAAGCAATTGGAAGGGAAATTTCTGACTATTTAATAAAACCTGTAAATCCTAACCAAATATTATTAAGTCTTAAAAAGAATTTGAAAAATAAAGAATTGGTTAAAGATTCTAATATTTCTGAATATCAACAGCAATTTAGAAATCTATCATTCGATATGATGAATATTAGCTCCTGGAGCGCATGGATTGATTTTTATCTAGAATTAACAGATTGGGAATTGAAGTTGTCAGAAATTGATGATGACACTATGATTGAAATTTTAAATAGCCAAAAGTCTGAAGCAAATTCACTCTTCTCAAAATTTATTGAAAAAAACTATGAGTCATGGGTTAAAGAAATAAATAGCCCCCCCCCTATCAAATCACATAATTGAAAGATTTTTAATTAGAGAATTAGATCAAAAACCGATAATTTTTATCGTAATTGATAATTTAAGGTATGATCAATGGAGGATAATTGAACCATCTATTCTAGAATTCTATAACAAGGTAAAAGAAGTGCCATATTTTAGTATTCTTCCCACAACTACACAGTATGCAAGAAATTCACTTTTTTCAGGATTAATGCCAAAAGAAATTAAGGATAAATTCCCACAGTATTGGAAGGATGATCACGAAGATGGTGGTAAAAATTTATATGAGTCTGAGCTTCTAGAAAATAACCTCAATAAACTAAAGCTGATCAAATTAAAACATGAATATCATAAGATTACTAACCTTAAAAACGGCATAAAACTTTCAGGCAACCTAAAACAATTATTGCAAAATGACCTAACAACAATTGTTTATAATTTTGTAGATATGCTTTCTCATTCCAAAACTGAAATGGAAATGATAAAAGAATTAGCGCCAAATGACAAAGCCTACAGGTCTCTAACAAATAGCTGGTTTATTAATTCTCCTTTATTTGAAATAATTAAAAATGCAGCTAACCTAGGATTTAAATTAATAATCACAACAGATCATGGCACAATAAATGTCAAAAATCCAACTAAAATTATTGGTGATAAAAACACAAGTCAGAATTTAAGGTATAAAACAGGAAGAAGCCTTACTAGTAATAAAAAAGATAATTTAATTTATAATAATCCACATGATATTTTACTTCCAAAAACTTCTATTAACTCCTCTTTTGTATTTGCTAAAGAAGATTTTTATATGGTGTATCCAAACAATTATAATCATTTTAGCAACTACTTTAAAAATACATATCAGCATGGCGGTGTCTCTATGGAAGAGATGATCATTCCTTTTATTACTTTAAGTCCTAAATAGCATGATTTTTCAAGTTAAATTTACATTGGATGAAATTGAAGAAGTCGCTAAATCATTAATTAATGAAATTAATAATGTAAATCTTATTTTGTTTAAAGGCGAATTGGGTTCAGGAAAAACCACACTTATAAAGTCAATATTAAAAAACCTTGGAGTAGAAGAAAATATAACTAGTCCAACTTTTTCAATTGTTAATCAATATCTTATTTCGAATAGATTAATTAATCATTTTGATCTATACAGAATAAAATCTTTAACAGAATTGGATGTAATAGGTTTTGAAGAATACCTGGAAAGTGGAGCAGTCTGTTTTATAGAATGGCCAGAAATAGCAATGAGTAAAATTGTTGATAACTATATAGAAATATATATTAAATTCATAAATGATAAAACACGAGAAATCACATTAAAATAATTTTTTTAACATGAACTTTGTAAACAGACTAACATACTTTTCAGGTGGATTTATTATTGGTTTATTATTTCTTATGTTTTTTCTTAGTGGAAAAAGAACCTCATGTAGTTATTTACCTGATGCAAGAGTTAAAAAAGATATATTAAAAAAAAGTATAATTTTTAAAAATTATAATTCAAAAAAGGATTCGTTAATTATAATGAATACAATTTCTCGTGGAAAAGTTGATTTTTCAAAAAGCAACACATCATTAGAGGATTGTAAAGAGTATTACTTTGAAGATGAAGATAAAACGAAAAAAATTTGGGTGATTATTAAAAATTGTACAAATACAGCGGAAATATATGATTATAAAATTTCAGAAAAGTAACTACTGTTTTCTTCTGTTGATTTCCTTTTCAATTAATTTTAGTTCTCTGTTAGTCTGAAATGAAATGGAGGAGTTTTCGTCAAGTCTTCTCATCAGGTATGGCATAACTTCTTTAACTGGACCAAAAGGAAGGTATTTAGCAACATTATATCCGTTATTTGCAAGTGAAAAACTAATATTATCACTCATTCCATATAATTGACTAAACCAAATTCTATCATCATCTGTTTTAATTTTATATTTTTTTAATAGGTTGGTTGAAAGCAGGTTACTTTTTTCATTGTGGGAACCAATAAACAAACTGAAATCATCTATATTTTTAATAATATACTCCAATGAATTATTAAATATTTTATCAGTATGAGTTTTATCATCACATATCGGAGAAATATAGTTATATCTAACAGCTCTTTTTCTTTCTTTTTCCATGTAGGCACCACGGACAAGTTTAACTCCTATTTTAAATTTTCCAGATGAATTATGATGTAATTTAGTCAAGTATTCAAATCTATCCCTTCTGTAAGCCTGTAGAGTATTAAATACAACGGCTTTATTTTTATTGTATGTTTTCATCATATTGTAAACCAATTCATCAATCCCATTTTGAATCCAACTTTCCTCAGCATCAACAAGCACCATTATATTTGTTTTTGAAGCTTCTAAACATATTTTGTTAAATCTATTTTCTACCCTATTCCATTCATTTTCCTCCTCAGCATCAAGGTCAAGTTTTGAACTCACTTTTTTATAAAGTGAAAATCTTCCTACGGCAGAGGGTTTAAACACAATAAATTTTGATAGATTCTTCGATTTACACTCCGAAAGGATATTTAAACATTTATTCATCGAATTTTCAAAATCATTCTCTGTAACTGAACCCTCAATAGAGTAATCTAATATAGAATAAACTTTGTTTTTTTTTAGATTGTCAATTACATCTTCACACTCATAAATATCTCTTCCTCCACAAAATTGAGCATAAATTGTTTTTAGAATTAATAAATCCAGTGGAAAATTAATATTGATAAGGATTTTAAGCAGTTTTCTGCCAACTTTAGAGACAAACCCGAGTGATAATAATTTAAATAGATAATAAGCTCTCCTAAGCTCGTAATTTGACTTATAACTAAATGCTATTTCAGTATTATTAAATTCCAAATGATTTTTTTTCAAATATAATTTACAAGAATTATATCTATATTAAATTTATTAGTTTATTTTGAGAAAGTTATATTCAAATAATGAACCCTATAAAAAAAGACAGATTCTCAATTGTATTTAACCAAGATGGCTATCTGGAATTAGTTGATTTCATAAAGAATAATGATTTTAATAAAATATTAATTCTAACAGATGACAACACAAAGGGAAATTGTCTTGATATTTTCCTATCCTCAATCAAGGATGCAAATCCTGAAGTTTCTAATCTAATTAAATCTAAATTATTCTATTATTCTGTAAAACCTGGTGAAAACTCCAAAAATATTGATACATCAGTTGAAATATGGAAATTTTTAATTGAAAAAGGATTTAAGAGAGTCGATTTATTAATTAATCTAGGCGGGGGTATGATTACTGATCTCGGAGGTTTTGTTGCATCAACATTTATGAGAGGTATTAAATTTGTCAATGTACCTACTACCCTTCTTGGAATGGTTGACGCAAGTATAGGAGGAAAAACAGGAATTGACTTTAGAGAAATTAAAAATATTATTGGTGTATTTGGATTTGCTAAAATTGTTTTAGTTGATTATAGGTTTCTTACTACCCTTAACAAAAGACAAAAAACTGCAGGTTATGCTGAAATGATAAAACATATTTTAATAAGCAAAACATCTGAATTATATAAAGTTAAAAAGGTAGATTCTATGGAAGATATACCACATAAAATGATACATCAATCTATTATTACAAAGGTTAGCATTATTGATGTGGACCCTCTTGAATCCGATATTAGAAAATTTTTAAATTATGGTCATACAATTGGACACGCTATTGAATCATATCTTCTTGGTACTGACAGAGAATTATTCCATGGAGAGGCTATTGCAATTGGAATAATTTTAGAAACTTATTTATCCTTTTTAAAAACAGGATTTGATTATGATCTAGCAAATGATATTAAAATGCATATTCATAAGCACTTTGGCTCAATTGAATTTAGCGATTCAGATATTTCCGAAATTATAAACTTATTAAAACATGACAAGAAAAATAATGATGACAAACCTATGTTTGTGTTGCTAGAAAATCTAGGTAAACCATTAATAAATCAAGCCGTAATTGATAGAGAAATTATGGAGGCTTTTAAATTTTACAAAGATTAGCTCATATCCTTAAAAATGGAATGCATTAATCTCTTTTTATCATTTATACTTTCTTCAAGGGATATCATTGATTCTGTTCTGTAAACACCTTCAATTTCATCAAGCTTAAAGATTATATTCTTCGCATTAGTGGTTCCTTTAGCTCTTATCTTGCAAAAAATATTAAACTTACCTGTTGTAATGTGTGCAACTGTAACATTAGGAATTTCATTTATTCTCTGTATGATAAACTTTATTTTGGAAGTGTCTCTGATATAGAGTCCAACATATGCGATAAAGGTGTAACCAAGTTTGTCATAATCTAAAATCAGAGATGAACCTTTAATAAGACCATAGTCTTCCATTTTCTTTACCCTCACATGAACAGTACCAGCTGAAATCAGCAGTTTTTTTGCAATATCAGTAAAAGGTGTACGGGTATTCTCTATTAACATATCGAGAATTTGATGATCTATCTCATCTAATTTCATTTTAGACATAAGTATTGATTATATAAAAAGAATCACAAATATAATACCATCTTTAATATTTTAATAAAAAAACGCACTAAATTTTATAGAAATTTTATAAAACAGGTAATTTAATTGAGGATAAATTAAAAATTAACGAGTTTTAACTATGACATATTGAATAAATTATAATTAAATTATCATATATTACTGTATATCAATGTTTTAAGTAATTTCAATTAATCTTATAGTTTAATATTTAATTTAACATATTAACCAGATATTACTTCTTTTTTGTTTACATTTGTAAACATGTCGATAAGCATACGTATCCAGAAACTAATTGAAAGCAAATCATTAACAAAATCTGCATTTGCAGCTGAAATTGGAATCCAAAGATCTAGCTTGGCACACTTTTTTAGTGGTAGAAATAAACCAAGCTTAGATTTTTTTTTAAAAATTAAAGAAAGATACCCTGAAACTGATTTAAATTGGATAATTTCAGGAAAGAAAACCAAGCTTACGAAAAAAACTAAAACCAAAAGCAACGAAATTGAATCTGTTATAATACTTTACAAAGATGGTACTTTCAAAAAAAATTAATTCCCTCCTGCTAGCCATATTATTTTTAAACTGTAACAACACTGATAGGGATTGCAAAGATTATCATACTGGAAACTTTTACTCTGAAACAACAGTGAATAGAAAAATCTACAAATCCACCTTTTTACGAAAGAATAATGGAATACAAGTTGAAGAATTTGAAGGTAAAGTTGATTCTAGCAGTGTTAGATGGGTAAATGATTGTGAAATGATTTTGTCTCCTATTAACCCTAAAAGTTTGACTGAAAAGAAAAATATTCTGATTAAAATCCTTACAACTACTGATTCTTCATACACTTATGAATACTCATATCTAGGAAATAGCAAAAAAATGAAAGCAGAAGCAATCAGAATAAAGTAGCCTGAGGTGAACTTGATTCATTTTCGTCATTAACCACGTCTTCAATAATAACTTTTTCAATTTCATTTGTGGATTTTTCAATAGGCGAAATAAACTCTATCGGTTCTAAAATATTAACTTGCTTTACCTTATGAGGAGTTAATTGATTACCTTGTGCTTTTATACCTTTAACTGAAATAAACTCCTCAAAAATAATCTTCTGATTAACTCTTTGTTCTTTATTTCTTAATTTACTGAAGACAATTTCAAAAACTGGCTTCCAATCTGTAGATATCAACTCAAGGAAAGACCCTTTATTATCTGAAATAAAAACCTCCTCCTTATTTTTATTTTCTATTAAAAATCTTTTAGCAAAATACTTTTCTTTTTTACCATCAAAATATATGGCAGAAATAGGTTTTTTTGGCGACCACTTTTCTAACATAATCATATCATCGCTGAAATGGGTAGTTAACTCAGGGGATATTATCTTTAAAATTCCCTTTTGAGAAACCACTAATATTTTATCTTCACCTCTGAATTCACCCAACAACTCTCCTCTACCGTCAACATTTAATTTTTGAACAGTTTCATCAAACCAAATCTTTCTTGGTTTAAGCGTAGACACACCTTTCTCCTTTAACTCAATGCTTTTAATTGTATTTTTAGTTAAGATATTACCTCTTGTTCCCCTACCCTTAATTATTACATCACTAAAATCTATATCCCATTTTAGTTTTTTTAACTTTGAATTGTGTCTTAGATTGATTGTAACTTTTTCAGCCTCACCATTAGGATTTGCTGAAAAATACTTAACCACACTAGGTTTTTTTGATGATGATAAACTATAAATTTTATCTCTGGTAACACCAGAGACCGCAAACCTTTTAATGTAACCAAAACTCTTATCACCGTCTTTGTAAACCATATTATAGATGGTTCTTAAATCTTTTTTCTTAAAAACCGCCACGTGAATTATGTTTTTTCCTATAAAAATTTTACTGCCAACCCTTGTAACCATCATGCTACAATTTTCTGTGAAAACAATTATATCGTCAATATCACTACAATCACACACATATTCGTCTCTCCTAAGCGATGTTCCAATAAATCCTTCTTCCCTGTTAACATAGAGTTTTGTATTACGTATAACAACTTTTCTTACATCAACATCATCAAATATTTTTATTTCTGTTTTTCTCTGTTTACCAGATGAATAGTCTTTTTTCAGCCTTGTAAAATAGGCTATTGCAAATTCTATAATTTTACTCAAATTAATTTTTACTTCACCAATTTGATTTTCAAGATTTTCTATTTTTTCTTTTGCCTTATCAATATCAAATTTTGATATTCTTTTAATTTTTATTTCAGTTAATTTTGCGATATCATCATCAGAAACTTCTCTTTTTAATGCTTTGATGAAAGGTTTTATTCCAACTTTTATCGCATCTAAAACACCCTCCCAACTTTCTTCCTTTTCAATGTCACGATATATTTTGTTTTCAATAAATATTCTTTCTAGTGAGAAGCTATGCCATTGATCTTCCAACTCCTGTAAACGAATCTCTAATTCTTTTTTTAAGATGTATACGGTTTTATCTGTAGATTTAATTAATATCTCTGAAACACCTAGAAAACAAGGTTTATTATTTTCAATTATGCATGACAGTGGTGAAATTGAAACCTCGCAATTAGTAAATGCATATAAGGCATCAATTGTTTTATCAGGTGAAATACCTGATGGTAGATGAACTAATATTTCAACCCTAGAAGATGTATTATCATCTATTTTTTTGATTTTAATTTTTCCTTTATCATTAGCTTTAATAATTGAATCAATTAAAGATGTAGTTGTAGTACTGTGTGGTAATTCCGAGATTAAAAGAGTAGATTTATCTATAATTTTTATTTTAGCTCTTACTCGAATTTTACCACCTCTTTTACCATCATTATAGTTTGTAAAATCTGCTATACCACCTGTAATAAAATCCGGATACAATGTAAACCTCTTATTTTTTAGATATTTAATTGATGCATCAATCAATTCATTAAAATTATGTGATAAAATCTTAGTAGATAAACCAACAGCAATACCTTCTGCACCTTGGGCTAATAAAAGAGGAAACTTTACAGGCAAATTGATTGGCTCTTTTCTTCTACCATCATAAGATGACTGCCAATCTGTAACCTTTGGATTAAAAATTACATCAAGGGCAAATTTTGATAACCTGGCTTCTATGTATCTTGAAGCAGCAGCCCTATCACCTGTTAATATATTACCCCAGTTTCCTTGTGTGTCAATAAGCAAATCCTTTTGACCAATTTGGACCATAGCATCAGCAATACTCGCATCACCATGTGGATGATATTGCATTGTATGCCCAACAATATTGGCAACCTTATTATAACGACCATCATCAAGGTCTTTCATAGATTGCATAATTCTTCTTTGAACAGGCTTAAAACCATCTTCAACTGAGGGAACTGCCCTCTCAAGAATAACATATGATGCATAATCAAGAAACCAATCTTTATACATTCCTGTCACACGGGTTATAGATTCCCCGTGATTTAGATCTTCATTATTGTCAAAATTTTCTTGCATTTATTCTATAATATCAAGTTCAACTTTTAAATTATCAATAATGAAGGATTGTCTGTCAGGTGTATTTTTACCCATATAAAAACTCAAAAGCTCTTCAATACTTTTGTCCTCATCTAACATTACTGGATCTAGTCTTATATCATCACCGATAAAATGCCCAAATTCATCTGGAGAAATCTCACCTAAACCTTTAAATCTTGTTATTTCAGGTTTTGGCTGAAGTTTTTCTATAGCTTTAATCCTTTCAATTTCAGAGTAACAGTATATTGTCTCTTTTTTATTTCTAACCCTAAATAAGGGTGTTTGCAATATAAATAAGTGACCACTTCTTATCAGTTCAGGAAAGAATTGTAAGAAAAATGTGATTAATAAAAGACGAATATGCATACCGTCAACATCGGCATCAGTAGCAATTACAATATTATTATATCTTAGGTTTTCAATTGAATCTTCAATATTTAAAGCGGCTTGGAGTAAATTAAACTCTTCATTTTCATAAACAATTTTTTTAGACATACCATATGAGTTTAGAGGTTTACCTCTAAGACTAAATACAGCTTGAGTATTTACATCTCTTGATTTGGTTATACTACCAGATGCAGAATCACCTTCTGTAATAAATAAGGTTGTGTCTAGCCTTCTATCATTTTTTAGATCCCCTAAATGAACCCTACAATCTCTTAATTTTTTATTATGCAGACTTGCTTTTTTAGCTCTTTCTCTAGCTAATTTTCTAATACCTGAAAGTTCTTTTCTTTCTTTTTCAGCTTGTAATATTTTTTTATTAAGAGCCTCTGCAACCGCACTATTTTTATGTAAAAAATTATCTAGTTGATTTTTTAAAAAATCATTTATATAAACCCTAACCGATGGCAAGTCTCCTCCCATCTCAGTTGAACCAAGCTTGGTTTTAGTCTGACTTTCAAAAATAGGCTCCATCACCTTTATAGAAATTGCAGCTACAATAGATTTTCGTATATCAGATGAATCGAAGTTTTTACCGTAAAAATCCCTTATAGTTTTTACAAATGCTTCTCTAAATGAACTAAGATGTGTGCCGCCTTGGGTAGTATTTTGACCGTTTACAAAAGAATAGTATTCCTCGCTGTACTGAGTTCTACTATGAGTAATTGCTAACTCAATATCATTTCCCTTCAAATGTATAATCGGATATGAAATCTGAGTATCTTTGATCCTATCCTCCAATAAATCCTTTAACCCATCCTTACTATGAAACTTCTCATTGTTAAAAACTATTGTTAAGCCCGGATTTAGGTAAACATAGTTTTTCAACATGCGAGCTATGTATTCATTTCTAAATTTAAAATTTTTAAAAATTGATTCATCAGGGATAAATGTTACTTTAGTACCCCTTCTTCTAGAACTTTCTTCTGGCTGATTTTCAATATCAAGAACACCTCTATTAAATTCAGCAAATGCTGTTTTTCCATCTCTATTAGACTCGACTTTAAAATAATCAGATAATGCGTTTACAGCTTTCGTTCCGACACCGTTTAAACCGACAGCCTTTTTAAAAGCTCTAGTGTCGTATTTTCCTCCTGTATTCATTTTAGAGACAACATCTATTAGTTTTCCTAGTGGAATACCTCTCCCATAATCTCTAACAGTTACCCTAGAGCTTTGAACAGACACCTCAATTGTCTTTCCTGCACCCATAACAAACTCATCTATTGAATTATCTAAAACTTCCTTTAATAAAATATAAATACCGTCATCAGGTGAAGAACCATCTCCTAGCTTACCAATATACATCCCAGGACGCATACGAATATGCTCTTTCCAGTCTAGAGATCTAATATTATCCTCAGTATATTGGTTGATTTTAGCCATAATTCTTGAGAATGCTAATATAATGTATCAGTAAAAGAAAATAAATGTTGATTTAACAAAGTAATTAACAAAATATCAAGAGATTGACTGATATGCTAAACGTTAAATAAAAAATGTATAATATCTCCGTTTTTAACTATGTAATCTTTACCCTCCACCCTCATCTTTCCTGCCTCCTTAACCTTAGTCTCAGTTTTGTAATTAACATAGTCATTATAATTAATTACTTCAGCCTTAATAAAACCCTTTTCAAAGTCTGTGTGAATAACTCCGGCAGCTTGAGGTGCAGTTGCCATTTTAGGAATAGTCCAAGCACGCACTTCTTTTGGACCTGCGGTAAAATAAGTTTGTAAATTCAGTAGGTCGTATGTTGCGTTAATTAATTTTGAGGATCCAGGGATGTCTAAACCTAAGTCATCTAAAAACATCCTTCTTTCTTCATAATCGTCAAGTTCATTAATTTCAGATTCAATACCTGCGGCAAGAACTATTAAATTAGCACCTTCTTTATTAATTAATAATTTAACAGATTCTACATGGTTATTTGTTGAATTAATGCTGTTTTCATCAACATTACAGACATAAAGTACTGGTTTTGATGTTATTAATTGAAGAGGCTTCAAATACTTGTTTATATCGGGCATATCTAAATCAATCGATCTAATATTATTCGATGACTCAATAAAGGCAATAGCCTTCTGTAATACTTCTTTTTCACGTACTGCATCCTTATCTCCTGATTTAGCGGTTCTGTTAACTTTTTCCATCCTATTATTTAAGCTCTCCAAATCTTTTAACTGTAATTCAATATCAATAATTTCCTTATCTCTAACAGGATCAACAGAACCATCTACATGAGTAATATTATCATTATCAAAACATCTTAACACATGAATTATAGCATCAGTTTCCCTAATATTTGCTAAAAACTTATTACCCAAGCCCTCACCCTTACTAGCACCCTTAACTAAGCCAGCAATATCAACAATTTCAACAGTTGCAGGAATAACCTTTTCGGGATTCACTATTCCTTGTAAGGTGGTTAGCCTTTTATCTGGAACATTTATAATACTGTGATTTGGCTCTATTGTACAAAAAGGAAAATTTGCACTTTGAGCCTTTGTATTTGATAAACAATTAAATAAAGTTGATTTTCCAACATTGGGCAGACCTACAATTCCAGCTTTCATTTACCTACGCGTTTATTTAGTTTTGATGCATTAATTTTTGCTTTTCTAGTAATATAGATTCGGATTCAATATTATTAAGATCAGGAATACAACAATCAACAGGGCAAACGGCAGCACATTGTGGCTCATCGTGGAAGCCTTTACACTCAGTGCATTTATCTGGAACAATATAATACACCTCGTCATTTACAGCTCTTTGGGGCACCTCGGCACTAATAACCCTTCCATTAAGAAGATTTACTTCTCCTGAAAGATTTGTACCATCAGAGTACTTCCAATTAACTGCAGCTTCATATATAGCAGTATTTGGGCATTCGGGCTCACAAGCACCACAATTTATACAATCATCTGTGATTATTATCGCCATGATAATTTTATAATATTATTTAAATTTGTTACAAAATTAGCGCCAATATCATTAAAAACAAAAGCATAGATACAGAATTAGAAATTAGAATCAATTATTTATCAAGTTTTGGAGAACTTTTAGAATCATTTTTTTCAAATGGAAATAAATCTAAGAATCCAAAATTAACTCAGGCTATTGAAGATGCAGAAAAACATAATAGTTGGTTTTCAAAAAAAAACATTATAAATGCTTTAAAATACTGGATGATCAAATTAAGAAAGGACAACCTAGAGACTTGGATTTCAAAATATAATCTTCAAAATGAAAATTATAAAGTTGCTATAATTATGGCAGGAAACTTTCCATTAGCCGGATTACATGATCTAATATGTGTAATTATTACAGGGAATCAAGCAATTATCAAACCATCTAGTGATGATAAAATACTGATTAACTTTTTTGTTGAATTTTTGCATAAAAATTTTCCTGAAACAAATGAAAGAATAAAAATCACAACAGAAAAACTTGGTGATTTTGACAAAGTAATAGCTACAGGCTCTAACAATACATTTAATTATTTTGAGTATTATTTTAGAGATAAAAGCTCATTACTTCGAAAAAATAGAAATTCAATAGCAGTTTTATCCGGAAATGAAAGCGAAAATGAATTAAAGTTACTATCAGATGATGTTTTTATGTACTTTGGATTAGGATGTAGAAATATTTCCAAAATATTTATTCCTGTAGACTATAATTTAACTGAACTAAAAAACAGATTTAGCAAGTATAATCATATAATAAACCACAATAAATATTCAAATAATTATAATTATCAAAAGACGATAAAATTAATGAACAACGAAGTTTTTGTTGACTGTGATTATTTCTTAATGAGTCGATCTGAAAATAACACCCCTCCAATCTCAACGATATATTATGATTATTATGATGATCTTTCTCAAGTATGTAATCTGATAAAAGAAAACAAAAATCAAATTCAATGCATTGTTACTAATCTTGAAATAGATAATTCTATAAGATTTGGAGAGGCACAAAATCCAAAATTAGATCAATATTCTGACAATATAGATACAATAAATTTTCTGTTAACAAGTAGTTAAAAACATTTTGCATATTGATACCGTATTTGGTTTAGTAAATATCGAAATTTGCCTTTTTAATATTTTTTATGAAAATTCATAACTTCTGCGCTGGACCATCAATTTTACCGACTGAGGTCTTTGAGGAAGCCTCAAACGCGGTAAAAGATTTAAATGGTTCAGGACTATCATTGTTAGAGATTTCTCATCGTAGCCATGCGTTTGTTGAAATAATGGATGAAGCTAGAGACTTATCTTTAGAATTATTGGGATTAAGCGGTAACGATTATACTTCATTATTTCTGCAAGGTGGAGCAAGTTCTCAATTCTTAATGGTTGCATATAACTATCTGAAAAATGAAGCTGCTTATTTAAATACAGGAACATGGAGTAAAAAAGCAATTAAAGAGGCGAAATTATATGGAAAAGTTGACGTGATAGCTACCTCCGAAAATGAAAATTTCAATTATATTCCAAAGTATGATATTTCTAAGCAATACGACTATTTTCATTGTACCTCAAACAACACAATTTTTGGTACTCAAATGAATTCTTTTCCTTCAACAAAGACCCCTATATTTTGTGATATGAGTAGTGATATATTTTCGCGTGTATTAGATTTCTCCAAATTTGATTTAATTTATGCCGGTGCTCAGAAAAATTTAGGTCCTGCAGGAGCAACACTAGTTATTATAAAAAATGATTTATTAGACAATATAAAGAATAATGTTCCTTCAATGTTGAACTACAAGGTACATGCTGATAAAAGCAGCATGTTTAATACCCCACCTGTTTTTTCAGTTTATGTATCTATGCTTAATATGAGATGGTTAAAAAAAATGGGGGGTATTTCTGCCATTGAAGAAAAGAACAGAAAAAAGTCTGAAATGCTATACTCTGAAATTGATTTAAACCCACTATTCAAAGGTCATGCTAATGAAGTCGACAGATCAATGATGAATGCTACTTTCAATTTATGTTATGACAATTTTAAAGATAGTTTTGAATCAATGTTGTCAGAGGCCAGAATATCTGCTCTTTCTGGACACAGAAGTGTAGGTGGATACAGAGCATCTATGTATAACGCAATGGGTATTGACAGTGTAAAAACTCTAGTTGAAGTTATGAGTGAATTAGAATCTAAAATTTAATATATGAATGTTTTAGCAAATGATGGGATTAGTCAGGAAGGTGTTGAAAAACTTACTGCTGCAGGCTTTAATACTATATTAGAATCTGTTGACCAGGTAAATATCATAGATTTTATAAATGAGAATAATATTGAAGTATTATTAGTAAGAAGCGCTACAAAAGTTAGAAAAGATTTGATTGATAGCTGCAAATCAATAAAAATTATTGGAAGAGGTGGTGTTGGAATGGATAATATAGATGTATCCTATGCCAAGGAAAAGGGTATTCATGTAATCAATACTCCTGCAGCATCATCGATCTCGGTTGCTGAACTGGTATTTGCACATTTATTTTCTTGTGTAAGGTCACTTCATATCTCAAATAGGGAAATGCCTCTTGATGGTGATAAGGAATTTAAAAAACTTAAAAAAAATTATGCCGGAGGAACAGAACTCAAAGGAAAAACATTGGGTGTAGTTGGTTTTGGAAGAATAGGACAAGAAGTTGCTAAAATTGGTATAGGTGTCGGTATGAATGTGATTTTTTATGATTTACACAATAAAAAAGCCGAAATTGAAATTGATTTTTTTGATAGAAGTTCAAAGAAATTTAGATTAGAAAGCTCAACTTTTGATGAACTATTAAAAGAATCTGACTTCATTTCATTACATGTGCCGGCACAAAAGGACTATATTATCGGAGATAAAGAATTTTCTTTAATGAAAAATGGTTCAGGGATTATTAATGCTGCTCGTGGTGGCGTGATTGACGAAGAGTCTCTAATTAAATATATTGATAATAAAAATTTATCCTTTGCTGCACTTGATACATTTGAGAATGAACCTACTCCTAGTATTAAGATTTTAATGAATCAAAAAATATCAATGACTCCACACATTGGAGCCGCAACAAAAGAAGCGCAAAAAAGAATTGGAATTGAACTTGCTGAACAGATAATAAATTTATATACCAAATAATTATGATTGATGAACTTAAAAAAAGATGGGGTATTAGTTCAAATTTTCAAATTTTGAAAATATTTATTGTTTTTGGAATTACTGGTTCAACAGCTGCTTGGATTTCTGAACCCCTTTGCAATATTTTTGGAATAACTACTGA
>CABYIO010000020.1 GCA_902519075.1 uncultured Bacteroidota bacterium
TTGAGGGATTAAATAACTTAGGTTTTATTTTTTAATGTTCAGGTATGAAAAAATGTATACTAGAACTGTATTATATTTAAACTTTTAAAATAAATAATTAAATGAGAAATTTTATACTGTTTATCACTTTGCTTTTAGGATATTTTGCTTTTGGTCAATGCTTTGACCCGGTTATTACAAATTTTGAATGTGGAGATGCTAGTCAAACTGTTTCTGGTAATGGAATTAATACTGTCGTTAATTCTTTTCAAACTGGAATAAATAAATCGGCAAATATCGGTGAGTACACAGATGATGGAACCAACGGATGGGATAATTTATTAATAGACTTTGAAACTGAAATAGATCTTTCCTCTAATCCTTTCTTAAGTTTTAAGTTGTATTCACCTTCATCTATTCAAGTATTGGCTAAACTTGAAGGAGGTTCAGAAATGGAGCTATGGTCAGACTATAGTTTAGAAAACACATGGGAAGAGTTTAATTTTGATTTTAGTGATGCTGTAGCAAATGGTAATACAAAACTAGTTTTGTTCTTTAACGCTGCACAAGAAACAGGAACATCATCAGATATATATTATGTTGATGACATTAGATTTACTAACTCAATAAATAATTTTCCAATAATTTCAGATTTTGAAAATTTAAACCCCTCAGTTCCACTTTCAGGTAACATTCAAACCGTATCAAACCCATTCTATGATGGAATTAATACATCAACAAGTGTTGGAGAATATATTGATGATGGAACTAATGGTTGGGATAATTTGTTAATTGATTTTGACAGTGAAATTGATCTTTCTTCATATCCTTTTTTGACTTTTAAACTATACTCTTCATCTTCTATTCAAGTTTTAGCTAAATTAGAAGGAGGTGCAGAAGCTGAGGTATGGTCAGATTATAGCCTAGAAAACACATGGGAGGAATTTAACTTTGATTTTAGCACCTCTGCAGGTAATGGCAATACAAAACTTGTATTATTCTTTAATGCTGCACAAGAAACAGGAACTTCGACAGATATTTATTATATAGATGATATTCGTTTTTCATCTTCTTTATCTTTAATTGAAGAAGGGATTTCTGAATTAATGATCTATCCAAATCCTGTAATTAATGTTTTAAAGATTCGATCTAATAATATTATTAATTCATATGAGTTATATGATATTCGCGGTCGAATAATTTTAATTGAAAATCAATTAAATAAGAAAAATTTTGAAATTGATATTTCAAATCTTGATTCTGATATATATATCTTAAACACATATTCTGAAACAAAACATGAATCTTTCAAAATTTTAAAAAATTAAAAATAAATGAAAAATTAATTATGGATAGCCTAAATTTTTTTCTCAAACATTCTCTGTTATTTTTGATTTTCATGATTTTTTTGTCATGTGAAGAGGATTTTCAAGACTTTCCTACAATTAGCTATAATCCTTGTGAAACAGAGGATGTAAGCATAAACCCTAATTTTATAACTGATTTTGAATGTCAGTCAAATTTTATATTAGACAATGTTGAAACTGTGCGAAATCCCTCAGAAACACCTTTGAACACCAGTAATTTTGTTGGTTTATACACAGACACACAAGAACCAACAGATTTTATTGAAATTGACTATGGATCACCCATTGATTTATCAACTAATACAGTTTTTAAAATTAAAGTCAAGACTGAAATTTCAGGTGAACTCAGGGTTATGATGGATGGTGGTTCATCTGAAGAAGTTATTCAATCTAAAAATGTTATTGGCGATAATGGATGGGGTATTTATATTTTTGATTTTAGTTGGAGGCAAAATGAAAATCATACCAAATTAAAAGTTTTTTTTAATTATGGGGTTGAGGTAATTGGTAGCACACCAAACTTTTATTACATAGATGATTTGTTTTTTGATACGTTTGTTGATCCGTGTGAAAATTTTATTGAAAATAACAATATTTTAAGTGATTTTGAATGTCAGCAGAATCATGAATTATTAACTGTTGACAATGAGATTCAGATAGTAAGCAACCCATATCCTAATGAAATCAATAATAGCATTTTTGTTGCCCAATATATTGATGATGGTTCGGATGGGTCTGATGCATTAACAATTAATTTTAACGACCATATAAATCTTACAGAAAATCCTCAATTGCACATAAAAATTCATTCATCCATAAACTCACCATTATTGGCAAGGCTTGAAGGTGGAGAATCACCTATAGAATTAAGTAATAACATAACTTTGACAAACGAATGGGTTAATTATGTATTTGATTTTAGTTTATCTTCTAATGATCAAACACAACTAAAAATCTTCTTCAACCATAATGTAACAAACGGAACTCCAACTGAAATGTATTATATTGATGATTTGATGTTTCTGCCTGCACCATGTGACGAGTCTATTATTGAAAACTGTTCAAATGTTGTACAAGATTATAATATAATTAGTGATTGGAATTGTCAACAGAACTATGGTATTGAAACCACTGTACCAAGTGTATTAAATCCGTTAATTAGCTGTGATAATAGAAGTGAGTATGTTGGTCAATATACTGATGATGGAACAGAGGCTTATGATGCATTCATATTAAATTATGGTTCAATTATTAATTTAAACACACACAATAAATTGAAATTTAAGTTATACTCGTCATCATCTATTCAAGTTTTAGCAAAACTTGAAGGGGGCTCTGCTATTGAAAAATGGTCAGATTTTAGCACAGTTAATACATGGCAAGAATTTTCTTATGATTTTAGCGACTCGATTGATAACGAAAACACCACACTTGTTTTGTTCTTTAACGCCGGTCAAAATAATGGTAATCCAGAAGATATTTATCATATTGATGAACTCCGATGGGAAGAAAATTAGAAATTGAATGACTACCAAACAATGAAAAAAATTCAAAAAGCTTTAATTGTATTGTTAACCTTATGTCATTGCCTTTATTTAAGTGCAAATAATAGTAATAATTCTGAGAAAGATATTTATCGAAAAGTAGATTCTATAATGAGTTTGATGAGCTTAGATGAAAAAATTGGACAAACAATAATGTATAGTGGTGATTGGAACAAAACAGGCCCATATGTAACTTCAGATAATATGAAATTCCTTAAACAAGGTAATTTAGGATCAATGCTCAATGTATATACATCTAAAGGAACTAAAGAATTGCAAAAAATTGCTGTAGAGGAGACTCGTTTAGGTATTCCCTTACTTTTTGGTTATGATGTAATTCATGGTTTTAAAACAATTTTCCCTATAAACTTAGGAATTGCGTCAAGTTGGGATCTAAAAGATATTGAGGAGGTGGCTAGAATATCAGCTGAAGAAGCTTCCGCTTCTGGTGTACATTGGACATTTGCTCCAATGATTGATATTGCAAGAGATCCTCGATGGGGGCGAATTTCTGAAGGGTCTGGAGAAGATGTTTATTTAACAAGCAAAATTGCCAAATCTTATGTAAAAGGTTTTCAAGGTGATAATCTCGCCCATATTAATACAATTTTAGCTTGTGCAAAACATTTTGTTGGATATGGTGCTGCTCAAGCAGGAAGAGATTATCATACTGTTAATATGGGGGATAATGAGCTAAGAAATGTATATATGCCACCATTTAAAGCTGCGATAGATTCGGGTGTTGAAACATTTATGACCGCTTTTAATGAGCTAAATGGTGTGCCTGCAACAGCAAATCAGTATATATTTAAGGATATACTTAGGGATGAATGGGGATTCAATGGATTCGTAGTTACAGATTACACAGCTATTAATGAGTTAGTAAATCATGGATATGCTGAAAATGAAAAACATGCAGCAGAGTTAGCTATTAATTCAGGAATTGATATGGATATGATGAGTGGCGCATATAGGCGGTTTTTGAAAGAATTAATTATTGAAGGAGAAGTAGATGAAACTCTGATAAATGAAGCGTGCAGAAAAATCCTTATTGCTAAATTTAAACTAGGTTTATTTGATGACCCTTACAGGTATTCTAACGAACAAAGAGAGGAAGAAACCATCTATCGTCCTGAATTTTTAGAATCTGCCCGAAAAATAGCCTCTAAATCGTCTGTCTTACTTAAAAATATTAACAAAGCTCTTCCTTTAAACAATAAACAAACTATTGCATTGATAGGGCCTCTCGCAAAGGATAAAAGAAATATTATTGGTAGCTGGGCTGCTGCTGGGGACAGAAACGGAAAAGCGATTAGCATATTTCAAGGAATAAAAGAATATTTAGATGAATCAACTATTATGTTTGCTAAGGGTTGTGATATTAACAGTAATGATTATAGTGGATTCAATGAAGCTGTAAACATAGCCAAAAAAGCAGATAAAATATTAATGGTTTTAGGTGAAGATTATAACATGAGTGGAGAAGCTGCAAGTAGAACTAATATAAAACTTCCTGGTATCCAAACTGAATTAATTAAGACTTTAAGAGACGAATTACCCAATAAAGAAATTATTTTAATTTTGATGAATGGTAGGCCTTTAGATCTTACAATCGAAGACAATCTAGTTGATGCTATTTTAGAGATTTGGTATCCAGGAACCAGCGGAGGGTTAGGAGTTGCAGATATTTTATTTGGAAAATATAACCCATCTGCAAAACTCCCAATTACTTTTCCTAGAAACGTTGGACAAGTACCGATTTATTACAATGTAAAAAACACAGGCAGACCAATTTCAAATGATAATCCAACAGAAGACTATAAATCAAATTACATAGATTCACCAAATACTCCGCTATATCCGTTTGGCCACGGCCTTAGTTATACAACTTTCGAATATTCTGAAATTAAATTATCCAATGATAAGGTTAGAGAATCAGAAACATTAAAGGCAAGTTCAATTATTACTAATTCTGGAGAATATGATGGACATGAGGTAGTTCAACTTTACATACATGACAAAGTAGCAAGTATTACAAGACCTGTTAAAGAATTAAAAGGTTTTAAAAAAATATTTCTCAGAAAAGGGGAAAGTAAAACAGTTACTTTTGAGATTATTTCCGATGATTTAAAATTCTATAATAACGGAAAATTATCGGTTGAATCTGGTGAATTTGAAATAGCAATAAGTGGTACTTCAGATTTTGAATTTAATAAAACATTCAAATTAACTTTAAACTAATTAATTTACTTAAATAAGTTTGCCATTAGTTTTTTTGTATCAAAAAAACTATTATAAATAACTTTTATCGTAGTATATACAGGAATAGCTATAATTAAACCAAAAATACCAAACAGTAATCCAGAAAAAATTATAACTATAAATACCTCAAGCGGGTGAGATTTTATTGATGATGAAAATATATATGGTTGAAGTATAAAGTTATCAAGCATTTGAATTGCTGTGAAACCAACAAGCAACCAAATGGAATTAGCTAAAAAGTCATTGAAAATAAATGCGTCTATATTATTTGTTGCCGATAATATTATCATTAAAAAAATACTAATTAATGGGCCTAAATAAGGAATTACATTTAATATGGCGCAGATAAAGGCAATGGCAAAATAATTTTCAACTCCTAATATTAGTAAGAGGATAAAGTAAAGAATAAATAAGATAGTTATTTGAATTAAAACTCCTGAGAAATACCTGGATAATAAATTTTCAATCTTGACAAATGATAATTTCAGCTTTTTTCTTTGTTTTGAAGGTAACTGACTTAATAAACTTCTAAAAATGTCTTTTCCGTCTTTTAAAAAAAAGAAAGTAATAAATAATACAGACATAATTCCAATACTTAAACTACCAATTTGAGATAAAATTGAATTGAATAATTTGGTAACAAATCCAAAATCAATTTCAGAAATAAAATTAAGATCTGTTAAAAAATCAATTATACTTACATTTTTACTTTCTAAATAGTTTATTATTCCCTCAATTGTGGATTTAAATTTATTTCTAAATTCAATTGTATTAAGCAGGGATAGGTTTTTTCCTTGTTTAGTTAAAATAGGCACAAATAAGACTATGATCATAGAAATAACTGAAACAAGCATTGTAACAGAAAAAATTGATGATAAAGCTTCATTTAATTTAAATCTAGATTTTAAAAGTTTGTTAAATGGATTCACTACCAAGGATAATATTAAGGCTATAAAAATATACAGTAAACCTAATTTTATTTCAAAAAGAAATAAAATAACAAGAGCTAAGAATGATAATATTATTACCGATTTTACTAATTCTTTTGAATTCATCTTTAATTAATTGTTGAAAATATTGAACACACCATAACTCCAGCTGTTTCGGTTCTAAGCCTTCCTTCACCAAGTGAAACAGGTACAAATTTAGCTTTTTTTGCTAAATCAAGTTCATTTTGTGAAAACCCACCCTCAGGCCCAACCATAATCTCTGAATCATTACCTTTTATTAATTTTTCCTTCAACAGGCTAATGTCTGAATTTAAACACGTGGCTATAAATGAATCAACCTTATTTTTACTTTTTGACATTATATAATCTTTAAAATTAACAGGTTTATTAATAATTGGCAGCCTATATCTTAATGATTGCTTCATTGAGGATACTAATATTTTTATGGATCTTTCTAAATTAATTTTATTTCTTTCTGAATACCTACATATTAAAGGAGTTATTTCGTTAACTCCTATTTCAGTTGCTTTTTCAAGAAACCATTCAAATCTGTCTTTATTTTTAGTTAATGAGATTGCAACTTTTAGCTTTGGTGATTTATTTTTGAATTCCTTTGAGCTTTCAATCTTTAGAACAGATTTATTTTTATCAGATTCAATAATTGAGCAACTGTATAAAAACCCTTTACCATCTGTGATATTTACATTATCCCCAGTTTTTTTTCTTAGAACTATGACTAAGTGACTATTTTCCTGATCAAGAATGATGATTCTTTTATTAGATTTATTAATGTTATTAGAGTAGAAAATATTCATTGCATTGGGTATTTTGATATACTAAAATCAGAAAATTTACCAAATTTTGATTTGATAAACTTGAAATAACCGTTTACACCTATCATAGCGGCATTATCTGTAGAATAGTTAATTTTTGGTACATATGTTTTTATATTTTCATTTTCCATTAAACCATTCAATTTTTTTCTTAAATAAGAATTAGCAGAAACACCACCACATATAACAAACTCATTTATTTTATAACTATCTCTTGCTTTAACTATTTTATTGATTAGTATCTCCACTATTGTAGACTGTAGAGAAGCACACAAGTCATTTATATTATTTTTAACAAAATCATCTGGTTGTTTATTTACGAAATTTTTAAAATTTGTTTTTAAACCAGAAAAACTGAAATTTAACCCCTTAACAAATGGTTTGGGAAACTTAAACTTATTTATATCACCTTTTAAAGCTAATTTGTCAATCTTAGGTCCTGCAGGGTAATCTAAATTCATGATTTTCCCAGATTTATCAAAGGCTTCACCTGCAGCGTCGTCAAGAGTTGTTCCTATCTCAGTAAAATCAAAGGGACTATTAACAACTACCAATTGTGTATGTCCTCCAGAAACAGTCAATGCAATGAAAGGAAATTTTGGTTTTTCTGGATTATCATCAATATATATTGAAAGAATATGGGCTTGCATGTGATTTATTTCAAGTAATGGAATATTTAGTGAAAATGCTAATGATTTAGCAAAAGATGTTCCCACTAATAACGAACCTAATAATCCAGGACCTCTAGTATAGGCAATAGCGTCAATATCCTTTAATTCAATTTTAGATTCTTTAATTGCTTCCTTCAAGACAGGCACAATCAACCTGTCATGTTCTCGAGATGCAATTTCTGGGACAACTCCTCCAAATATTTCATGTATTTTTTGACTAGAGACTATATTTGAAAGAACTTTTTTATTCTTCAAAACAGCAACTGAGGTGTCATCACAAGATGTTTCAATGGCTAAAATATATACGTCTTCTTTCATGCTGTAAATTTATGCTTAGTTTTCTTAAAAAAAAAGAATTAAAAAAATGCTTATTAATAAGAATATAGATTATTATATTTATCCTCGTGAAAAAAGTATTCAACAAGATAGCTTTATTAACTTCTGGTGGTGATGCACCTGGCATGAATGCGGTGATTAGATCAGTTGTTCGTACTTGTGTTTTTCATAAAATTATTCCCTTTGGAATTTCAAAAGGATATGACGGCTTAATTAAAGGGGAAATGTCTGAAATGAATGCTAGAAGCGTTAAAGGGATAATCAATAAAGGAGGAACTATTTTAAAAACTGCAAGATCTAAAGATTTTAGAACAAAAGCTGGTAGAAAAAAAGCATTCGAATCCCTAAAAAAGAATAATATAGATGGATTGATAGTTGTTGGAGGTGATGGAACTTTTACAGGTGGATTAATTTTTAGTAATGAATTTAATTTTCCGGTGATAGGTGTTCCTGCTACTATTGATAATGATATTTTCGGAACTTCTCACACAGTTGGATTTGATTCTGCAACAAATACTGTAATGGAGGCAATCGATAAGATTAGGGACACTGCGAGCTCTCATAATAGATTATTTTTTATCGAGGTTATGGGAAGAGACGCCGGACATATTGCGCTAAACACAGGAGTAGCTGCTGGTGCAGAAGAAATTTTAATTCCTGAAGAAAACTTAGGTTTGGATAGGTTAATTCAATCTTTAAAAAGAAGTCAAAAAACTGGAAAATCATCAAGCATTGTAGTTGTGGCTGAAGGGGATAATACAGGAGAAAATGTTTTTCATTTAAAAGATTACGTTGAAAAACATCTTTCAGATTATGAAGCTAGAGTTGCTGTACTTGGTCATATGCAAAGAGGAGGCTCTCCAACTTGTTTTGATCGGGTTTTAGCTAGTAGGTTGGGAGTAAAAGCTGTAGAATCAATTATTGATGGTGAAACTTCTTCAATGGTTGGTTTACAAAATAATATTATTGAATTAACCCCCTTCAAAAAAGCAATTAAGGGAATAACAAAAATCAATACTGAACTTTTAAAAGTCAGTGATATAATGTCAATTTAATTTAACTAAAAAATGAGTAAAATCAAGATAGGGATAAATGGTTTTGGTAGAATCGGTAGAATAACATTCAGAGCTATTTTAAAAAGAGACGATGTAGAGGTTTTGGCGATTAATGATTTATTAAATGTAAATCACTTAGCATACTTGCTAAAATACGATTCGGTACACGGAAAACTTAATGATGATATTAATGTTAATGGAAATGATTTAGTTGTAAATGGTAATCGGATTCGTGTTACAGCTGAAAAAAATCCATCAGATATTAATTGGGGTGAGCTAGATATAGATGTTGTAGCAGAATGTACTGGTATTTTTACAACTATGGATAAAGCAGGTTTACATTTAGAAGCAGGTGCGAAAAAGGTAGCAGTATCTGCTCCATCAAAGGATATTCCCATGTTTGTAATGGGGGTAAATTGTGATTCTATATCAGAAAATCATAAAATTGTTTCTAATGCATCTTGTACTACAAATTGTTTAGCTCCAATAGCTAAAGTGCTTCATGATAACTTTACTATAAAGGAAGGTTTAATGACAACTGTTCATGCTGCAACAGCAACTCAAATGACAGTTGACGGCCCAGCTAAAAATTACAGACTAGGAAGATCTTCACTTAATAATATTATTCCTTCATCAACAGGTGCAGCGATTGCAGTTGGAAAAGTAATTCCAGAACTAAACGGTAAGCTTACTGGGATGGCTTTTAGAATTCCTACAGCCAATGTTTCTGTTGTCGATTTGACAGTTATACTTGAGAAAGAGACATCTTATGATGAGATAAAGAAAACCTTTAAGAAGGCAAGTGAAAACGAATTAAAGGGTGTGCTTGGCTATACAGAAGAAGCTGTAGTTTCTCAGGATTATGTTGGCTGTCCTTTAACGAGTAACTTTGACGCAAATGCAGGAATTGAGCTTAGTTCAACCTTTTTTAAAATAATTTCATGGTATGACAATGAATATGGTTATTCTACAAAATTAGTTGAGTTAATTCATAAGATTCATAATAGCTAACTAATTAACTAACTAAAAATCATATGATTCTAATTGTAGACAGTGGTTCAACAAAAACTGATTGGATAGCTATAGATGGAGGAGGTGAAATACTCTTTGAAACTCAAACTTTGGGACTAAACCCGCAAGTTCTTACTAACCACATCTTAAAAGAAAGGATTGTAAATAATTTTGAATTATATAAATTTAGAAAGGAAGTTAAGGAAATATACTTTTATGGTGCTGGATGTGGAACAAAGCCGCCAAGAGTTTTGATTAAAAATGTATTTAGTGATATCTTTAAAAATTGTAATGAATTTTCTGTAAAAGAAGATACATATGCTGCTATTTATTCTACTGCTGAGGAAAATTCAAAGTCTATAGTTTGTATTTTAGGAACCGGTTCTAACTGTACTTATTTTGATGGAAAAAACATTGACCAAAGAGTGATTTCTTTAGGATATATTCTAATGGATGATGCAAGTGGTAATTATTTTGGAAGACAATTGTTAAGAGACTTTTATTTTAATAGTATTCCAGATGAAACAGCTAAAAAATTTGAAGAACAATTTGATTTAGATGCGGAGTCAATTAAAGATAATTTATATAAACAGCCAAACCCAAATACATATTTAGCGACTTTTGCTAAGTTTCTAATAAACAATAAAGATTCAGACTATTGTCAATCACTGATAAAAAAAGGTTTTGATCTATTTATTGAAAGACAAATCTTACAATTTAGTGATGCCAAGGAAATACCTATTCATTTTGTAGGATCAATTTCATTTTATCTCAAGGAAGAACTAAGAGAGTGCCTGTCAAAATATGGTTTAAGTGCTGGAAATATAATCCGAAAACCTATAGACGGATTATTAAAATATCACCAAAGAAAAATTACAGCATAGCTATCATTGAAATTTCAACATTAACTCCTGCCGGCAATTTACTAACTTCTACAGTTTCCCTTGCAGGCGCTGTGTCCTTATCTAAATAAGACCCATATATTTCATTTACATTTGAGAAATTATCCATGCTCGACAAAAAAATTGTTGTTTTTACTACGTTATCAAATGTCAAAGACGATTTAGCAAGAATAGCCTTAAGATTTTCCATAACCTGAGTAGTTTCATTATTTATATCATCAGTGATTAATTCTCCATTTTTTGGGTTTAATGCTATTTGACCAGAAATGAACATGTAATCACCCGCAATAACTGCTTGATTGTATGGTCCGATTGGTTTAGGAGCATTGTCTGTTTTTATTATTTTTTTCATAATATAAATTTAATTATAAAATTTTATCTCTTTGTCTTCTCTTATCATATTTTATATCACTTAACATACCACTTTTAATTCCTATGAAAAAATTCCAAGATTTGTTTGTGCTAAATGGAATCCAACTAAAGTTCATTCTCCAACTAAGTAAATCCCTTTCAAATCTTAATTGTGTATAAGTAATACCTTGATTTTTAAAATCATAACCAGATGAAATTCCTGCGCTCCATTTAGGAGACAGTTCAATATCTCCGGAAAACATTAAAGAATGGGAAGAAATTTCATTTTGACCCACTGAGTTGTTATAATTAACGGCATATGCCATTCTTAATGACCATGGTATTTTATAATTATATAAATTATCAGGTACTTTTTCTTTCTTTTCTTTATCAACCTGTGAAAATTCCTCGGTGGATGTATCCATTGCCCTTCCAAATAAGTCATCATCTCGACCTCCGTTTCTTACTGATTCATCTATTGCAGCTTGACTTCTTTCCGAATCTTTGTCTGAGTTATCACTGCTAAATGCATAATTGAACGTAAGATTTGCGCTGGTTAATCTAAATAAACCACCTCCATCATTAATTTGAAATTTATCAATCCTGTTATTATTTTCATCTAAAGCATAAGGATCAAATGTGGCTCCAAAATTAACATTCATTTTATTTTTAAATAACTGAGTACCACCGTTCATTCTTACAGGGGATAATCTTAATGAATCTGCTGCCATGTTGTAAGAAGTTGAAAAATTTAAATTATTTAATATAACAACTTTTTTCAATTCATTTTCTTCACTTTCTGTATCAACAACTTTCGCCTCAACATTATTGTTTAAGGATAATGCAACTGAACTAGCATAGTTCTTATTTGGTAAACCAAAGATAGATCCTTCAAATCTTGAATATTGAATATCAGAAGTAGTTAGGCCGTCAGCACTTATAACTTCATAACTATCATAATATTTATCAAATGAAGGAGATATACCATAACTTAAAGAAGGCCTCATAACATGCCTTATAGCCTTTATTTTACTCTTTTCTGAAAAATTATACATTCCGTAAACAGTTGTGCCCAGACTAGTCGAAAAATTATATGTTCTAAATGAGTCAAAACCTCGATTTTCATTTGTTATTACCTCCTGAAGTTCAACATCATATTCTCTATTGATTGTTTTAAAAACCCATGTTTCTTGTAGATTAGCACTTGTAGAAAAACTAAAATATTTTAGCAACTTAAAATTAGTGCTTATTGGTATAGAATGTTGAAAACCGGATTTTGCATTTTCAAACATTTCTTTCTTAAAGAATAGTGAGTCTGTGGTTAAGATTCTATTTTCACCTCTTAAATTATATTGGAAATTTATATTTTGAATAATACCTTTTTTTGTACCAACTTTGGGAGCAAAAGGATAAACCCTTGAAACACTTGCTTGTAGGGTTGGAAGAGTCATATTTATTGTCTGAGTATTTGTGTTTTGAGAATGTGTAGCTGATAAACTCATATTTACTTGAGGTTCACCAGGAAATGTCTTAGAATATGAAATTGAAGATGAAAGAGAATTATTTAGGAAATTGGCTGCATTCATTTGATTTATAGACTGTTGATAATATTTACTACTACCTAAATTTACTGATGCTGAAAATCTAGAATTTGGGTTAGATTTTGAGTCTTGACTGTGAGACCATCTTAAATTATATATAGAACTTTTTGAATAATCTGGAAAACCTCTTTCACTTTGAATTAAATTTTCAAATCTAAAGCTTAAATTGCCTCTAAATTTATATCTATATAAGTATGTGTTTTCTACCCTAAAACCATAGCTGCCATTGGTATAATAATCACCAAGAAGAGTTAAATCTAAATTATCATTAATTGGCAGATAATAACCTCCATTCTGAACGAAGTACCCTCTTGAGTTTTGTTCACCAAATGA
This sequence comes from uncultured Bacteroidota bacterium, assembly GCA_902519075.1. Lineage (GTDB taxonomy): Bacteria > Bacteroidota > Bacteroidia > Flavobacteriales > Flavobacteriaceae > MED-G13. Next base: position 13,196 of record CABYIO010000020.1, read on the forward strand.
TGGAAAAATTATACCTGAACTTCTTTTATTCGATATTGGGAAATATGCAAATGGTAAACCGATTGGTGTTGGAACATCAGCAATATACATATTTGTTGGACCCGTTATTATTTTTTTTCCTGGTATTACCTTGGCTTTTCTTAACAGAAAATAATATTCTGGATTTTCAATATCGGCTGAAGTAGTAAATTTTGCTCTATCCATGTAGTAAACAGAGTCATTTTCTTTTTTGGTTTTATCTGAGAGAATATTTAATCCAGCCTCTTCTGTTCTTGAATTAAATATTATTGCTTTCTTAGTATCCATATTAAATTTGAGGGAATCTGGTCTGATTTCATCTTGACCTTGCTTAAAAACTGGAAGTTGAGTGTATTCTCCTAAAGAATCTTTGATTCTACCTGCATAAATTTCGTTCTTATCGTAGTCAACTATAATTATTCCAGATGTAATCTCCATATCTTGGTACTTTATCATTGCATTATTATAAAGTCTAATAAGATTATCTTTAGGGCTTATGGATGTTGTATCTTTGGCTTCATATAAAATTTTACCCAAAAGTGCATTGTTTACAGGTTTTATAGAATCTGTTTTTTGAATAGTGTCGTTAACTTGAAAATAACTTCTTGCATTAACATTGGTGTTTATAAAAAATGTATAACTTAAGAATAAAAATAATTTGAAGAAGTGTGTTTTCAACCTATTGAATGTATATTAGTGTATCTCAGAAACAGATATAAATTTACGTATATTTTGAAGCTATAATACATAATTTATGATGAAAGTTTGTTTAATCCCCCCTTTTTTTAACCATAGTTTAACAGCCTGTGTCCTCTTTATTACATTTCTTTTCTTTCCGACATCTTTAAGTGAAATCTATTCACAAGAACGCTTTAAAATAGTTATTGATGCTGGTCACGGAGGTAAAGACCCTGGAAGACCTAATAAAAGCGGTATAAAAGAAAAGGATATTGTATTGAAAATAGCACTAGATTTAGGAAAAAAGCTTGAAAATAGTGGCAATGAAGTGATATATACTAGGGATAAGGATATTTTTTTAACGCTAAGACAAAGAGCAAAGATTGCAAATGATGTTGACGCCGATCTATTTATTTCAATACACTGCAATGCTTTTCATGATAGCTCAGTTCATGGCTCAGAAACATTTGTTTATGGATTACATGTAAGTGATGCAAATTTCAATGTAGCAAAAAAAGAAAACGAAATTATCTTTTTAGATGACCATTATCAAGATGACCAAGAAACATATAGTCCAACATCAACAGAATCTTTAATTGGGACAACCTTGATGCAAGAGGAATATTTAGATCAGAGCATATTACTTGCAAGTTTTGTGCAAAACAACTTTACAAAAAATTTAAAAATTAGAAATAGAGGTGTCAAGCAATCTGGATTTTGGGTCCTTCACAATACATATATGCCTAGTATATTAATAGAAGCTGGCTTTATGACTAATCCAAAAGAAGGAGCTTACTTAAACTCAAAAAAGGGGCAAGCTGGAATCTCAAATAGTATCTACGATGCGATTGAAAGATATAAAAAAGCTATAAATTACTCTGAAAACCCTCTAACTGAATCAAATACTATTGATTTAGTTACCTACAAGGTCCAAATTGCAGCAAGCAAAAGAAGGCTTGAGCTAAAATCATACAATTTCAAAGGACTCAAAAGTCTCTCAAGAGTAAAAGACGGGTCATTTTATAAATACTTTTATTCAAGTTCAACTAGTCTTGATGAGATTAGAAAGAAAAAAAAATTTGCTAGACTTAATGGATATCCCAATGCATACATTGTCGGTTTCAAAAATGGTAAGTTATTTGATGTAGATTAATAACTTGTAATATAAATTCCTAATTTTATATATAAGAATAAATAAATTGAAATACTCCAAAGAAATAAAAGTAGGTTTTTTAGCCATTGTAGGCGTTATGATGAGTGTTTTCTCATATAATTATCTCAAGGGTATTAATCTTTTTGAAAAGAATAGAAAATTTACAATTAAATATGAAAAAGTTGATGGTCTTTCAGTTTCAAACCCTGTCACCCTTAACGGTTTTAAAATTGGAAAAGTTCAAAAAATCAACTTTAACCCAAAAAACACTAGGGAATTACTTGTTGATATAGTTGTTGAAAATGATGTTTTATTTCCAAAAACAAGTTCCGCTGAGTTATATGAAACAGGTTTAATAGGAGGTAAGGCAATTGCAATAATTCCTGACTATAAAAATGATTCAACCATTGCCAATGACGGTGACATGTTAAAAGGTATTATTAAACCAGGTCTTACAGAATTGGTAAATCAGATATTACCGCAAGTTCAACTTCAAATTGAAGCTGTTATGAAAAATGCAGAAATAGTACTTGGTAATATTAATAACTTATTTGATGAAGAAACTAAACAGGAATTAAAATCTAGTGTTCAGGATTTTTCCAATTTAACCAAAAGTTTATCTGAAACATCTCAAGAAATTTCTAATTTAATTTCTAAGAACTCTGAAAACTTATCATATGCGATTTCTGATTTTAAGGAGGCTAGTAATAATATTAAGACAATTTCTGATTCAATATCATCGAAAGATCTAAGAAATATAACTTCAAACCTAAACGATTTAGTTACTAACTTAAATTCCATTACGATAAGCTTAAAAAATTCAGAAGGCACTGCTGGACAGCTAATAAATGACAATTCTATTTATATTAATCTTGAGAACGCAACTAAGGAGTTAAATATTCTTATTGAAGATATTAAACTTAACCCCGATAGATATATAAATTTTTCGGTGTTTGGAAAAAAGAATAAAGCATTCAAAAAAAATAATTAATTGGAATTAATCCCTAACATAGTTTTTTCTTTGATTCTGATACTTTCATTAGGTTTTTTTGTCAGAAACATTAAGAGATTAAGAAGAAATATAAATTTTGGCAAAGGTCAAACTGAAACTATAGAAGATAGTCATCAGAGATGGAGGAATATGATTAGGATAGCTTTGGGTCAGTCTAAAATGGTCAGAAGACCAATTGCTGGAATATTACACATAGTTGTATATCTAGGCTTTATAATTATAAATATTGAACTAATAGAGATAATAATTGATGGTGTTTTTGGTACTCACAGAATATTTTCATCAATTGGAGTTTTATACGGAGTATTAATTGGTTTATTTGAAATTTTTGCTGTTCTAGTTTTGATTGCTGTATTGATATTTTGGGCAAGAAGAAATTTGACGCGACTCAAAAGATTTTATGAAAAAAAAATGGTGGGTTGGCCAAAGTTAGATGCAGATCTAATATTATACTTTGAAATAGTATTGATGAGTTTTTTTCTACTTATGAATGCTACTGATGTAGAATTTCAGAACATGAATAACGGAAATCTAATAAGTGGATTAATATATCCGTTTTTTGAAGGTTATTCGTTAGAAACTTTGCATATACTTGAAAGATCTTTTTGGTGGTTACATATCGTCGGAATTCTGATTTTTCTAAACTATTTATACTATTCAAAACATTTACATATAATTCTTGCATTTCCGAACACCTTTTATGGATCACTTGAAAATAGTGGTAAACTGAATAATATGAAATCCGTTACTAATGAGGTAAATATTATGATGGGTAAAACTTCTGAATCTGATACATTGGATGAAATTAACTTTGGAGCATCTGATGTCAAAGATTTATCTTGGCTTCAATTACTAAATGCTTATTCATGTACAGAATGTGGTAGATGTACCAGTTCATGTCCCGCCAATATTACAGGAAAGAAACTTTCTCCTAGAAAAATAATGATGGATGTCAGGGATAGAATTGAAGAAGTGGGAAGGAATATAGATAAAAATGGGTCGTTTAAAGATGATAGTAAAAAGTTATTAGGAGATTATATATCAAAAGAAGAATTATGGGCGTGCACCTCATGTAATGCTTGTGTAGAAGAATGTCCAATAAGTATCAATCCTTTATCGATAATTATGGATATGAGAAGACATTTAATCATGGAAGAATCGTCAGCTCCTAATGAGTTAAATAATATGATGAATAATATTGAGAACAATGGTGCTCCATGGCCATATAATCAACAAGATAGACTAAATTGGATTGAATAAACATTATGAATAAAGACGAAATAGAAAGGATTTTACACGAAAAAGTTGAGTCAGGAAAAAAAATAAGTCCGATCCTGCCTGATGGAATTAAAAATTATTTGATTGATATTGATGGAACTATTACAGATGATGTTCCAAATGAAGAACCTGAAAGAATGGCAACATGCTTACCATTTGATGATGCCCTCAATACATGTAACCGATGGTATGATGAAGGTCATATGATATGTTTTTTTACTTCAAGAGTTGAGGAACATAGAAAAGTTACTGAAGAATGGCTGAGAAAACATGGGTTTAAATATCACTCATTACTAATGGGGAAACCTAGAGGTGGAAATTATCATTGGATAGATAATCATTTAGTTAAAGCTACCAGATATAATGGTACTTTTGGAGATTTAGTTAGAAAAGAAGTAACTATCGAGGTTTTTAAAGATGAGTAAACTAAAAATTAAAACAATTGAAGATTTTCAAAGTGAGGGTACTTCACCTGAAATTTTATTTTGGGTTGGTTGTGCAGGTAGTTTCGATGATAGAGCTAAACGAATAACAAAGGCTTTTGTGAAAATTTTAAATTCTGCAAATATAAGTTTTGGGGTATTAGGAAAGGATGAATCATGTACCGGTGATCCAGCTAAAAGAGCAGGTAATGAGTTTTTATTTCAAATGCAGGCTATGACCAATATTGAAACTCTAAATTCATTTGAAATAAAAACCATTGTTACAACATGTCCTCATTGTTTTAATACTATAAAGAATGAGTATCCTAGTTTAGGAGGTAATTATGATATTTATCACCATACTCAATTTATTAATAAACTTCTTTCAGATGGAAGGTTCTCGATCAAGGGAGGATCATATAAAGGAAAAAAAATCACATATCACGACCCTTGTTTTCTCGGTAGAGCAAATAAAGAATATAATGCACCTCGCAACCTAATAAAAAAACTGGATGCCGAATTATCAGAACTAAATAGATGTAAATCAAAGGCACTTTGTTGTGGTGCTGGAGGGGCTCAAATGTTTAAGGAATCAGAAAAAGGAAAAACAGAAATAAATATTGAACGTGCTCAAGAAATAAAAGAGAATACTTCAAAAATAGTAGCAACTGGATGCCCATTTTGTAATACAATGTTAACTGATGGTACAAAGTCGTTTGAGGATAATAAAAAAGTTGAAGTTTTAGACATAGCGGAACTTATTGTCAAAGCAAAGGATTTATAATCATGATAGTTAATTTTAAATCGCTTAATAAAAACTCAAGGGTTTGGATTTTCCAATCACTAGATTTTATTGATGATCGATTAGTTGAAGTGATCAAAGAAAAAATAAGCTTATTTCTAAATGAATGGAAATCTCATCAAAAAGATTTTAAATCATCCTTTGAAATTAGATATAACACGTTTATAATAGTTGCTGCTGATGAAAGTAATTTAGTTTCAGGGTGCTCAATTGATTCACTTGTTAACTTTATTAAAAATTTGGAAACATCATTTGATTTGCAATTACTGGATAAATTACATGTCAAATACATTGAAAACGGAAAAATTATTACCAAACATCTAAATCAATTTAAGATCCACTGTCAAAGCCTTGGAGAAAATGAAAATTTAATTGTTTTTAATAATTTGGTAAAAGATATAAATGAATTAGAAAATGATTGGAAAGTTGACATCAGAAATAGTTGGCATAATAGATATATTAAATGATTAGACTATTTATATTATTTGTTTTACTATTAAGTGTTCAAAAGCTTAGTTCTCAAACTGTTGACCCATTAATTTCAGAAGATTTTCTTAATCAAGAAAAATGGGTAGACTCTATTTACAATAAACTCTCACTAGATGAGAAAATTGGACAGTTGTTTTTTGTACAGGCAACAGCAAAAAACAAAAATAATTCTGAGAAAATTCTTAATAATATTAAAAATTTTAAAATTGGTGGTTTAATATTTTCAACTGGTCATCCTTCAGTACAAGTAAATCTAACTAATAAATACCAAAGTGTTTCAGATATACCCTTGATGATAAGTATGGATGCTGAATGGGGAGTAGGAATGAGGTTAGATTCGGTTCCAAAGTTTCCTTGGAATATGAGTTTGGGTGCTATTAAAAATGATTTACTTGTTGAAAAAATAGGCTCGGAAATAGGGAATCAATTTAATAGACTAGGAATTCATATGAATTTTGCTCCTGTAATCGATATTAACACTAATTCTAAAAATCCAATAATAGGAAATAGATCTTTTGGTGAAAATAAAATGAATGTTTCAGATAAAGGAGTTAGTTTCACAAAAGGTATTCAGTCAAAAAATATATTGGCTACCGCAAAACACTTTCCTGGTCACGGTGACACCTATAAAGACTCTCATTTGACTTTACCAACAATAAATTTTGAAGAGAAAAGAATAAAACAAGTAGAATTATATCCGTTTAAAAAATTAATCGAAAATGGATTATCTGCCATCATGATTGCCCACTTGAATGTTCCTTCTTTGGAGAAAGAGAAAATGCTTCCTTCAACATTATCAAAAAATATAATTGAAAACATCTTAATTAAAGAGCTTGATTTTAACGGCTTAATTATTACCGATGCCTTAGAAATGAAGGGTGCTTCAGAGTATTCTAAAAAGAATGTAGATCTTATGGCTTTTTTAGCAGGTAATGATATTCTTCTTATGTCATCTGACATATTCAAAGGTATAAAGTCTATAAAAAAATCATTTAGGAAAGGAAAAATTAGTGAAGAAAGACTAGCAAGATCAGTAAAAAAAATACTAAAAGCGAAATACAAGGTTGGTTTAAATAATTTTAAATCAGTTGAAACCATAAACCTTATTGATGATCTTAATAATATTTCTGTGACTAATCTTATCAATAAATCAATTGAAAATATACCCACACTTATCAAAAACAACAATAATGTTATCCCAGTCAAATTAGATACTGAAAGCATATTAAATGTACAATTTGGAAATGATGATGGAGCCCTTTTTAATGACTATTTAAATAAGTATGGAAGTATTAGGTCAATAAAGGCCTCAGATATCAATACAAATAATTTAAATAGTTTGTTAGCTAATCACAAATTATTAATAGTGAGCTTTCATATGAAATCCGATACTCCTTGGGAAAATATGAACAAAAAGTTTTCTTTAAAAGAGCAAGATATACTGAAGACTATTGATGAACACAACAACAAGATCCTAGCTTCATTTACTAATCCATATGCTCTGTCTCAGATTAATCTAAAATCTTATAATTCTGTAGTGGTCGGTTTTCAAAACAACCACGAATTTCAAAAAATAATTGCTCAACAAATTTATGGGGCAAAAGAGATTAAAGGAACTTTACCTGTTAGTATTAATGATACATTTAAAGAAGGTGCTGGAATAATTTTAAAAAATCTTAATATTCTCAGCTACGCAGATCCAGAAATGGTAGGTGTTGACAGAAAGAAACTTAATAAAATCGATTCATTGATCAATTTCGCAATTGAAAACAAAATGACACCTGGAGCTCAAATTTTAGTTGCAAAAAATTCAAAGATTATTTATGATAAGTCTTTTGGTAAGCTCAGATATGATGAGAATTTACAAACTAACCCTGAAACAATTTATGATCTAGCATCCTTAACAAAAATTCTAGTTACAACACCAATAATTATGAATCTTGTTGAAAAAAAGGTAATTAATCTAGAAACTAGATTGAAGAAAATTATACCTCGTTATAAAAACTCTAATAAATCAGAAATTTCTATCAAAGAGTTGTTATCTGGTCATGCTGGTCTTCAAGCCTGGATTCCTTTCTATAAATTAACTTTAGATGAAAAAAATAGACCATCTTCAAAATATTACAGTTTTAAGAGAAATAAAACAAACAGTGTAAAGGTTTCCCCAGACTTATTTTTAAGAACTGATTATATTGATACAATCAGAAATATTATTAAAGAAAGTGATTTACTTAAAAATAAATACAAGTATAGTGACCTGTCGTATTTAATTATTCAAGAATTTATAGAAAATTATTACAATCAAAATCTTAATCAAATTATTGACGAACTGATGTTTAGCAAACTAGGAATAGACCTAACTTATAATCCCGCATTAAAATATTCAACTAAAAATATTGCTCCAACCGAAATAGACGAATACTTTAGGTATAAAGAAATAAACGGCTATGTACATGATATGGCGGCAGCGATGTTTGGTGGAATTTCCACACACGCAGGGTTATTTGGCAATGCTATAAATGTAGCAAAAGTAATGCAGATGTATATCCAAAATGGTAATTATGGCAATAATCAGATTTTAAAAGCTGAAACAATTAATTTATTTAATAATTGTTATTATTGTGATGAAGATAACAGAAGAGGAGTTGGTTTTGACAAACCACAATTAGAGGATGATGGACCCACATGTGGATGCGTTTCGATGAATAGTTTTGGACATTCTGGATGGACAGGCACATTTGCATGGGCTGATCCTGATCAAGAAATTATATATGTATTTTTATCTAATAGGTCTTACCCAACTGGTGAATCGGCAGGTAAATCTAATCTAGTAAAAGAAAATATTAGAAGTAAAATTCAAGAAATTATATATAACTCAATTAATAACTAAGTTATGATTATAGGTATAGTTTGTTACCCAACTTTCGGAGGTAGTGGAGTTTTAGCTACAGAATTAGGAATTGAATTATCAAAAAAAGGATATGAAATACATTTTATTACTTATAATCAGCCAGTTAAACTAGAACTTTATAGCAATAAAGTTCATTTTCACGAGGTTGATGTTCCCAATTATCCGCTTTTCCATTATCCTCCCTACGAACTTGCACTTTCTTCTAGACTTGTAGAAATGGTTAAAAAATATAAAATTGATATACTACACGTTCATTATGCAATTCCCCATGCATATGCTGCATTAATGGCTAAACAAAT
>CABYIO010000021.1 GCA_902519075.1 uncultured Bacteroidota bacterium
AAAAACAGGATTTACTGTAATTACTACTTCAAATGAATCCCCTTTACATTCGTTAAACTCTGGTTGAACATTATAAGTTAATGTTGCTGGTGAGTCAGTTGTATTTGTTAATGTTTGGCTAATTGAATTCTGAGATGTAGCTTCAGAGCCACCTGTAATTGCGCCAACTGGATCACTAACTGGTGCTGACCAACTATACGTTGTTCCTACTGGAACTATTTCTGTTGGGGAATTATCCGTCGGTTGAATATTAAATGTTTCACCGTTACAAATTGTTTCATCCTTATCAGCAATAACAGGAATAGGTTGAACTGTTATTGTATATTCGAAGGGTGTTCCAGCACAACCATCTGCAATAGGGGTGATTATGTAAACCAAGTCCTGATCAGAATTGGTTGTATTTGTAATTGTCTGAGAAGGGATAAATGCAGTTGTACCACTTTCATCATATCCGGTTAAGTTTGCATTTTCAGTTGCTACCCAAGAGTAAGTGGTAACATCAACATCTGAAGTAAAATCAAATTGAAGAGATGCGTCTAAAGAACATACCTCTTGAGATGTTAGAGTATTTGTAATTGTTGGTGTTTGACTTAATGTAATTACAACAGTATCAGAAGCTGGTGTGTCACAATTTGAGCCAACCGAAACTGTAATATTATATGTACCAAAAGAATTCAATTGTATGGTTGGAAATTCATCAGAATTTGTTGTTCCATTTACAAATGCATAATCAGAATTTGTAATACCAGAGCCAGAAACTGTCCAAGTATAATCAGTTGGAGCAGAATATCCGGTAGAATAAGCTGGTGTAATTTGATTAGTAAAATCAACTAATAAAGTATTAGTTGAACAATATGTTTGCGATGCAATAGGAAATGAAACTGTTGGATTACCAAGAACATCAAACGTTTCTGAATGTGAGTCAGAACCGCAATCTGTAGTAACAGTCAAATCGACGGTATATGTACCAACCTCAGTAAATGTGATTAACGGATTTTGACTATTCAATGTTGTGGGATTTCCATCATTGTCATTTCCAAGTGTATATCCTGAGTTTGGAGAAATCGACCAAACATAAGTAGGTGTTTCATTTGGTAATGCAGGGTCACAAGTTACTTGAATAATATTAGATGCGTCAGTCAGAGTTATTTGTTCATTTTGACATATGTCACCAATTTCGTTAAAATCTGCTTCAGGAATATCTTCAATATTGATTGTATCAGTATATACCGATTCAGATAAACATGCGGCTGGATTTACAGCTATTAATTTTATTTCCCAACAACCGACTTCATCAACATCAGATGCAGGTATTAGCAAATCATCTCCAACTACCCATGATGGATTTAGGAGTGATACTGGAAGAAAATCAGAAAAACTTGGTTTTTTAACCTGCCAATCAAAATTTACTTCACCAGCACAAGCTCCAGAACTAGTAGGATAAGACCCCGGAATTGTTGTATTTGTTGCTTCAATATCTTCACTTATACATTGCTCAGCGTTTAAGTTAAATTGAGCTGTAGGCGATTCAGCTGTTGCGATTTCTTTAGATGCACCTAGTCCATTTTGAACATATGTTCCACATTGGGGTTCATTTGCATTATTGACCAAGCCTTTGTTGTAGAGTTTTTTTGATACAATAAAACTACTGCTACCACTTGTGCTACAAGACGGCTGATCAAATACGTGAGTTATCGGATCAAGTGGATCTGTATAAAGATCTAATAGTTCTGCTTGGGTATAATAAAGAGGTGATGAGCCATCACCAAAATCGATTATATAATATGACCCCATGTAGTTACTTCCAATTCCAAGATCGGAAATATCTACTGAGAAGGTTACTTCCTCACCCACACAAACAGTTTCTGATGATGCATTACCAAAAATTGTAGCACTAGTATGAAATAAAAATGTGTAAGCAAATACACTTACATTACCAGATTCATCTGTTTCAGTTACTTCAAAATTATAGGATCCAACAGGTAAATCAGCTGGTATTTGATATATATTACCAGAAATGGCAGAAACAGCAGTTGATGTACCATTTTCAATATCAATAAGTCTTACAGAAATAGTGTTATTTGAATCTGTGGGATTCACAGTGAAAAACTGATAACTCGAGGGCATACTACCCGAAAGTGAGTTATAGTTTTGGTTCATAGACCCAATATATGGGTTAATAATATTAGCATCTTCATTCAAACACTGTGTAAAGTTGGAGTTTGAATCCATATTTGTTGTTACACTAGGAACATCCGAAATACTAGAAGTACATTCTCCAACAGAAATTGTAGATGTTGAGGCACTTGTTACAGCAGGCTGTGTAGATCTAACTCTAAGTTGATAATCCCCAGCTGCCAAATTAGCCGGAAGTGTTCCATTAATCAAAGGAGTATAAAAGTCATAAACCGTGTTTAGAGTTGTAGGGTTTGACCAATCACCACCAGCACCTGAAATCTCAAGAATGAATGAATTATTTGCTGAATCCTGAAGATTTCCTGCATTTTCAAGTGTGAATACACCAGTAGGGTTAATATGTACAGAAACTCCACTTCCAGGGCAATAATCAGTTGAACTATTGAAATTTACAATATCAATTGATTGTGCAAATGAAAGAACACAAAAAAAAATGAATAGTATGGTCAGCCTTATCCTACGCATGGTTTTAAGTTGGCCTATAAAGATATGTGATTTTTTTTATATTAGTTTATCTATAGCTTCAGCATAGTCATTTTTAGATGAGACTCCAACCTTTCTATCAACAAGCTCTCCATCCTTAAAAACAAGTACAGTTGGGATGTTTCTGACACCAAATTGTGCAGCATATTGTTGATTTGAATCAATATCAATTTTACCAATTATGGCTTTTCCTTCATATTCTTCGCTTAATTCATCAATAATAGGACCTACCATTCTACATGGTCCACACCATGCTGCCCAAAAATCAACCATCACTGGCTTATCACTTTTTAATACTGTTTCTTCAAAATTGCTGTCTGTAATTTGTAATGCCATAATTTTTATTTTTTAATGCTCAAAAGTAAGTAATTTATCTAATTTAATTTGTAAAAAATATTTTTTACTTCCAGATCACTTAAAAGTTTAGGTGTTATATTTATTTTTTGTTTTTCACTATCCATTTCGACTATGATTTTTTCTTCGTCATCATAGACATGAAAGCTCAAATTATGAGTGCCATTATGCTCACTTAGAAGTGATTTAATTGAATCTATTTTTTCAGTTTTTATATCATCTAATTTAAGCTGAATTGATATCTTTTTAGCAAATGTCTTTACAACATCTTGTAACAATTTAAAATTGGTATATTGAATTCTTGGCTCACCTCTGACTCCTGTTTGTTTATTTAGCCATCCTTCAACTATTTTAGTCTTAATGTGAAGAAAATTATTGAGGGTTAGAAAATGTTTAAATCTTAAGTATTCCTCACCAAAAATTCTAAAATTATATGAATCAACATAATCCTCCAGTACGAAGAATGCCCAGCCCTTGCCTTGTCTACTGACTCTGTGCTCAACCTCGGTAATAACTCCGGCAACACTAATTTCTTTATTTACAAACTCTTTAGGAGATTTAAATACACTAACATCACCATTGCAAAAGGACTCCATTTCAACCTTAAAATCATCTAATGGATGACCAGAAATATAAATTCCAACAACCTCTTTCTCTTTAGTCAGCTTTTCGATCGTAGGCCATGGTTCAACCTGAGGTATATCTGGATTTGAGACCTGCATATCATTTGTTCCTACAAATAAGCTTACCTGCGAGGAATTTTTATTTTCTTGAAACTTATTTCCATGTCTCAAGATTTTTTCAATAAAAGTAATTCCATCTCCATTGTCATGAAAATATTGAGCCCTATTAATTTTAAATGAATCAAACGCCCCCGCTGCTGCCAAACTATCGAAGGCTTTTTTATTTGCAGCCCTTAAATCAACTCTTTGTGAGAGGTCAAATATTGATAAATAGGGACCATTTAACTTTCTTTCAATCACAATGGCTTTAACTGCTGAAGCACCAACTCCTTTGACTGCTCCCATCCCAAAACGTATTGCATTATCTTTATTTACAGAGAACTTATAATAAGATTCATTTAAATCAGGACCTAAAACCTCCAACTTCATTCTTTTACATTCACCCATAAAAAATGTCACATTTTTTATATCATTCATGTTATTGGATAATACAGATGCCATGTATTCAGCAGGATAATTAGCTTTTAAATATGCAGTTTGATATGCAATCCAAGCATAGCATGTTGAATGAGATTTATTAAACGCATAACTTGCAAATGCCTCCCAGTCTTTCCATATCTTTTCTACTTTTTCTTTCTTAAACCCTTTCTTCTCAGAATTTTCTAAAAATTTGGGTTTCATTTTATCCAGTACATCCTTCTGTTTTTTACCCATAGCCTTTCTAAGAATATCCGCTTCACCCTTTGAAAAATCACCGATTTGTTGTGATAGTAGCATTACTTGCTCCTGATATACTGTAATGCCATATGTATCTTTTAAGAATTCTTCCATTTCTGGAAGGTCATAAACTATTTTCTCATCTCCGTGTTTTCTTTTGATGAAACTTGGGATATACTCCATTGGACCTGGTCTATATAAAGCATTCATTGCAATAAGATCATCAAAAACTGTAGGTTTTAAATCTTTTAAGTGCTTTTGCATTCCAGGAGATTCATATTGAAAAATCCCAACTGTTTCACCTCTTTGAAACAGTTCAAAAGTTTTTTTATCATCAATTGGAAAATTATCAGGGTCTAATTCTATTCCATATTTAGCTTTTACAATTTTGACAGTATCTTTAATAAGAGTTAAGGTTTTTAGACCTAAAAAATCCATTTTAAGTAGACCGGCTTGTTCAACTACTGCATTATCAAATTGTGTAACGAATAAATCTGAATCTTTAGCTGTTGCAATAGGAACAAAATTTTTAATATCATCTGGTGTTATTATTACACCACAAGCATGAATTCCTGTATTTCTTAGAGAACCTTCCAGAAGTCTTGCTTGTTTAATGGTTTCAGATTCAAGGTTATCAGACTGAGATATACTAAGTAATTGATTTACTTTGTCTAAATCATCTGCTCTAAATTTATTTCTTAGTTCTTTATGATCTGTTTCGAAAATAGAACTTAGCTTAGTCATGTTTGGAACAAGTTTAGCAATTCTATCAGCGTCTCCTAAAGGTAGATCCAGAACTCTGGCAGTATCACGTATTGATGACTTTGCTGCCATAGTACCGTAAGTTATGATTTGAGCCACCTGATTTTCTCCATATTTTTCAATAACGTAATTTATCACCTTATTTCTTCCGATATCATCAAAATCAATGTCAATATCAGGCATGCTAATTCTATCTGGATTAAGAAATCTTTCAAAAAGTAAATCATATTTAATGGGGTCAATATTTGTAATCCATAGGCAATAAGCGACAACCGACCCAGCAGCAGAACCTCTACCAGGGCCAACTGAAACATTCATTTCCCTAGCTTTTCTGATAAAATCCTCTACAATTAAAAAATACCCTGGATATCCGGTATTTTTAATAGTCTCAAGCTCAAAATCAATTCTTTCCTTTAATTCTTTATCAATCTCACTGTATCTTTTTTTAGCTCCGATATATGTCAAATGTCTTAAATAATTATTTTCACCCCTTTTGCCATTATCATCAATATCTTTTGGATCTATAAATTCTTTTGGAATTTCAAATTTTGGTAATAAAACTTCATTAGTGAGGTCAAATGCTTCAATTTTAGAAACAATTTCATTGGTATTTTCAATTGAGGATGGAAGATCAGAGAAAATTTCTTTCATTTGATCCTGTGTTTTAAAATAGTACTCGCTATTTGGTAAGCCATACCTAAAACCCCGACCTCGCCCCTTAGGGGTTGAAAGTTTCTCACCATCCTTAACGCATAATAAAATATCATGGGCATCTGCACTAGCATTATCTAGGTAAAAAGTATTATTTGTAGCTACCAGTTTTACTGAATGTTTTTTTGAAAATTCTATCAAAATATCATTAACGGTATCTTCATCATCTTGACCATGACGGTTTATTTCCAAATAAAAATCATCTTTAAAATTGTTTTTCCACCAAATCAAAGATTCTTCTGCTTCTTTTTTTCCGGTATTAAGTATCTTATTTGATATCTCACCATAAAGATTTCCTGAAAGTACGATTAAATCATCTTTAAAATCTATTACCAAATTTTTATCAACTCTAGGGACATAATAAAACCCCTTTGTGTAGGCAAGTGATGATAGTTTTGAAAGGTTATTATAACCATTTTTATTTTTAGCTAGAAATACAACCTGATAGCCATTATCTCTATAGTTTTTATTTAAATGGTCTTCACAAATATTAAGAACACATCCAACAATAGGTTTAATTAAGCTTATATTTTCTTCAGAATTATCACTATTTTCCTTGATTAGTCTGTTTTTCTTTTTAACTGCATCAACAAATCTAAAGGCTCCCATCATATTTCCAAGGTCTGTTAATGCAACAGCTTTCATATTACATTCGTATGCTTTATCGATAAGATGTTTAATTTTAATTGTAGATTGTAGCATTGAGAATTGACTGTGGTTATGTAAATGAGTAAAGTCCACATCTGTAAGATTAGTACTTTTAAGTTCTTTAGTATCTCTGACGTCTAGCTCATTCTTACTTTTTTCAAATTTATTTTTTAAATCTTCAGATTTTTTCTTGAGATTAGCATGCTTTATTCCAGCCTTCTCTATTTTTTCAGCATTATTTTGAATAAATTTTTCAAAATAATCATCCTGAACCTGTAATTGATCTTTTTTAAAGTTTTTTATTCTTATCAATTCTAAGAAACATCTAGCAGTAGCCTCAACATCAGCTGATGCGTTGTGAGCATCTTGAAAAGGAGAAGAAAAAAGAAATTCGTGTAATTCGGTTAAGGTTGGTAATTTAAATTTACCTCCTCTACCTCCTGGTAGTTTACATAATTCAGCTGTTAACTCTGTACAAGTATCAAGCACATCTGTCAACTCAATATTTGAATCTAAACCCCTTCTGTAAAACTCACATCCAATTACATTTAAATCAAAATTTACATTATGTCCGATTATGAACTTTGATTTCGAAATTGAATCATTAAATTCATTTAAAATATCATCTAAGTTAACCCCTTCTTTTTCAGCTAATAGAGTTGAGATACCATGAATTTTTTCGGATTCAAAGGGAATATCGTAATCATCTGGTTTTACAATGTAACTTTTACTTTCAATCAGATTTCCTAATTCATCATGAACCTGCCATGCTAACTGGACACACCTTGGCCAGTTTTCAGTATCTGAAATAGGCGCTCTCCAATTTTTAGGTAAACCGGTTGTTTCGGTATCAAAAATTAAATACATTCTGTTTTATGGTTTAATCCTGATTTTCAGAATTTATAGGAATTTTATAAAAAATTCCTTCAGAAACATTAACTGTATATTCTCCAGTGCCATTATAAGCATCAAAATGAAAATTACCACTAATAGTATTGTTTAGATTATCAATCTCTTGAATCTGAATAAATCCATCACTCAAATATGCGATACTTCCAATACCGTCGTTATGAGTAGAATATTGCAATGTATCCTGAAATACAGCAAAGTTATCAGTCCAACTATATAAATTGTATTGATCCACTTGAGGAGAATCTACTACAATTGAAATTACACCAGACTGATTAGTCCCAGAAATTGATAACTGATTATTTTGAATTGTAACAGTATAGTTTTCTGCGGTCCATTCATTATTGCCATTGACTAATGCCTGAAATGCAGGTGTATTATTTGTGAGATCATCTTCACAACTAAAAGAAAATATTATTAATAATATTAGGTATATTTTTTTCATTTAAGAATATCGATTAGAGTAAATGTAATACAAAATTTCCAAAGAATTGTTTATGAATTAGAATTTTATATTATATTTGCCAGCTCATTAATAAACTTGGTCGAGAACCTTAAAATTTAATAATTATGTCAGTAAAAATAAGACTTCAAAGACACGGTAAAAAAGGAAAACCTTTTTACTGGATCGTAGCCGCAGATTCGCGCTCAAAAAGAGATGGAAGATACCTTGAGAAATTAGGTGCTTATAACCCCAATACAAACCCAGCAACAATTGAGATTGATGTTGATAGTTCGGTTAAATGGCTTCAGAATGGAGCTCAACCAACAAAAACAGTCAGAAATATTCTCTCTTATAAAGGTATTATGCTTAAGTATCACCTTCTAGGCGGTGTTGCTAAAGGGGCTTTTGATGAAGAAGAAGCAGAAAAGAGATTTAATGCTTGGTTAGAAGAAAAAGCTCAAAGCATTGATAAGAAGAAATCAGAACTTCAAAAATTAAAAGAAGAGCAAAAAGCCAAGGAATTAGAAAATGAGAAAATTGCTAATGAAGCAAGAATTAAAGCTAAAGAAGAAGCATTAGCTGCTTCAGCAGAAGAAGCTCCAGCGGAAGAAGCTCCAGCAGAAGAAGATCCAGCGGAAGAAGCTCCAGCAGAAGAAGCTCCAGCAGAAGAAGATTCAAAGTAATAAGAATATTTTATCATTAATTTTTTAAATTTATAGATAGTGATCACTATTCTATGAATGAAAATAATTACTATTATTTAGGAAAAGTAACAAGAAAGTTTAGCTTCAAGGGAGAGCTAATTGTTTTCCTAGACACAGATACTCCGTCTCATTATTATGGGTTAAAAAAAATTTTCCTCAAGGTTGATAATAGTTATATACCCTACTTCATTTCAAAAATTTCAAAATACAAGAATAATAGTGTAAGGGTAAAATTTGAAGATGTAAAGAATGAGAGCGAAGCAATGGAGCTAATTAATTATGAAATTTTCTTACCAATAGAAGAACTACCTAAACTTGAAGGTAAAAAATTTTATTATCATGAGGTGATAGGATTTAAGGTCATTGACATTAATCATGGAGAAATTGGAGAAATTACACACATAAATGATCAAACACCTCAGCATTTATTTGTAGTAAAAAGTAGTGGTAAGGAGATTTTAATTCCAATTAATGATGATTTTATTTTAGATTTAGACAGGATAAATAAAATTGTAAATTTGAAAATACCTGAGGGATTATTAAAAATATATATGTGAAATTATGAGTGAAGAAATTAATGTTGATAAGGATATTAAATTAGCTGAAACTCTGCCTGCTAAATTCTACAAGGATAAAAATATCTTTGAATTATCTAAGAAAAAAATTTTTCTTAGATGTTGGCATTGGATTGGGGACAACTCTTCTTGCAAAGAAGGAAATATTAAAATACCAGTTGACATTTTACCAAAGTTTCTTAACGAACCTGTAATACTATCAAGTTCAGATAAAAATAAAATCAAATGTTTTTCTAATGTGTGTACGCATCGTGGAAATATTCTAGTCCACGAAAAATGCAAGTCAAAAAAAATAATTTGCAATTACCATGGTAGAAGGTTTAGCGATGAAGGTGTCTTCGAATTTATGCCCGAATTTAAAGAGACTATTAATTTTCCTAGAAAATCTGACAATCTTCATGATTTTCCTATGTTTATTTGGAATAATTTAATTTTTGTTGGTCTAAATCCAATCTTTAGTATTGAGAAAGTTTTTGAAAAAATTAATAAAAGAATTTCTTTTCTTCCCGTACAAAATCTAAAGTTAGACGAAAAACTTTCAAAAGACTATTCGATTAAGGCTAACTGGGCTTTATATTGTGATAATTACTTAGAAGGTTTTCATGTTCCCTTTGTTCATAAAGATCTAAATGAAGTTCTAGATTATAATAATTACGATACAGAAATTGATGAATATTTTAATCTTCAAATAGGTTATGCAAAAAACAAAGAAGAGTGCTTTCAAATTCCAAAAGATCACAAGGATTTTGGTAAAAATATTGCTGCTTATTATTATTGGCTATTTCCAAATCTTATGCTAAACTTTTATCCATGGGGTATTTCAATTAATTTGGTTTGTCCAGAAGGAATATCAAAAACAAAAATATTATTTCGATCTTATGTTTTTGATAAATCAAAACTAAACTCGGGTGCAAGTGGAGACTTAGATAAAGTTGAAATGGAAGATGAAGAGATTGTTCAAAGTGTTCAGAAAGGAATAAATTCTTCTTTTTACAGTACCGGTAGATTTTCTCCTACCAAGGAGAAAGGAGTTCATCATTTTCATTCCTTAGTATCAAAGTTTTTTAACGATAAATAAAGCTCAAAATAATTTAATGTTAAATAACCATTATTTAAATTTGTAAAAAATTTAATTATGAAACCTGACTTGTTTGAAGCACCAGATTATTATAACCTAGATGAACTTCTTACTGACGAACATAAATTAATAAGAGACTCGGCTAGAGAATGGGTAAAAAAGTCTGTTTCTCCAATTATAGAAGAGTATGCACAAAATGCAGAATTTCCACAACATTTAATTAAAGAGTTAGCTGATATTGGTGCTTACGGTCCATATATTCCTGAAAAATATGGTGGGCCTGGCTTAGATCAAATTTCTTATGGTCTAATTATGCAAGAGATAGAAAGAGGAGATTCAGGGATAAGATCTACAGCGTCTGTTCAGTCATCACTTGTTATGTATCCAATATGGAAGTATGGAAATGATGAGCAAAGAAATAGATTTCTTCCTAAGCTGGCTACAGGTGAACTTATGGGTTGTTTTGGTTTAACAGAACCAGATCATGGTTCTAATCCTGGTGGAATGACTACTAACTTCAAAGATATGGGAGACCATTATCTTTTAAATGGAGCAAAATTATGGATATCAAATTCCCCTTTTGCTGACATTGCTATTGTGTGGGCAAAAAATGAAGAAGGGCGTATTCATGGATTAATTGTTGAAAGAGGAATGGACGGGTTTTCGACGCCAGAAACTCACAACAAATGGTCCTTAAGAGCAAGTTCAACTGGAGAGCTAATTTTTAATGATGTGAAGGTGCCCAAAGAAAACCTACTCCCAAATAAGTCAGGACTAGGTGCTCCGCTTGGATGTCTTGATTCAGCTAGATATGGAATTGCATGGGGTGCAATCGGAGCTGCGATGGATTGCTATGATACTGCTCTAAGATATAGTAAAGAAAGAATTCAATTTGGCAAACCAATCGGTGGATTTCAATTACAGCAGAAAAAGCTTGCTGAAATGATTACAGAGATTACAAAAGCTCAACTTTTAGCATGGAGATTAGGTACATTAAAAAATGAAGGTAAAGCTACATCTGCGCAAATATCTATGGCAAAAAGAAATAATGTCGAGATGGCAATAAAAATTGCAAGAGAAGCTAGACAAATCTTGGGTGGAATGGGTATTACTGGTGATTATTCAATTATGAGGCACATGATGAATTTAGAAAGTGTTATTACATATGAAGGCACACATGATATTCATTTGTTAATTACAGGACTAGATATAACAGGTTTAAATGCATTTAAATAAGTAAAAGTGAATATAGATTACATACAGGATAAAATAAATGATCAAAGAGAAAAGCTATTAAAGCACAAGCTATATAGCAATATTGAAACTATAAAAGACTTACAGGTTTTTACAGAAAATCATGTTTACGCTGTATGGGATTTCATGTCCCTTTTAAAAGCTTTACAAATCAAATTGACATGTACTAAAACTCCATGGGTTCCAAATAGTAATTCTCAAACAGCATATTTAATTAATGAAATTGTACTAGCTGAGGAAACAGATATAAACCAAGCAGGAGAAAGAAAAAGTCATTATGAATTATATTTAGATGCGATGATTGATATTGGGGCTAGAACCGAAAAGCCTGTTGAAATAATTAATGAAATTGCTAATTCTGAAGATATTTTCAATACTATTGATAATATAAATATACATGCTAATATTAGGGAGTTTTTAAATTTTACTTTTTCCGTAATCAAAGAAGGTAAGCCTCATGAGATTGCTGCAATCTTTACTTTTGGAAGAGAAAATTTAATTCCAAACATGTTTAATGAAATTTTAAGAGAATTTGAAAAAAATGTTACTGAAGGTGATATATCTAAATTGATATATTACTTTGAAAGACATATTGAATTGGACGAAGATGAACACGGCCCAATGGCACTTGAAATGATTTCAATGTTAGCAGAAAATGATCCAAAAAAATGGAATGAAATTGAAAGTATATCCATTCAGGCACTTGAAAAAAGAATATTACTATGGGATGCAATTAACGAAAAAATTGAAAATAAAACTTGGACCGATTTGAGATCATCTAATGAAGAGACCATACTCTCATGAGTATAAAAATTTAAAACCTGATTTTAAATTTTAATTCGACTTGCATATTTATTTTTCTGAAAAGATTATTTAATAGATTTTACAACTGATGACTCGGCCTTTTTTAAGCTACCATCGAATCCTGCTACGCCAGAAACAGTAGTATATTTTAAAATAAATTTTTTGTCAGGATTAATTATTTTAAAGGCAGCCTGACACATTAATGCAGCCTCGTGAAATCCACATAAAATTAGATTTAATTTTCCTGGATAAGTGTTAATATCGCCAATTGCAAATATGCCAGGAATATTTGTCTGATAGTCTAATGAATTATTTACTTTAATTGAATTTTTTTCAATTTCTAAACCCCAATCTAAGATTGATCCTAGTTTAGGTGTTAATCCAAAAAGCGGAATGAAAAAGTCAGCACTTAATTGAATTTCTTCTTTTTCTTTTTTTAAATAAACCTTTTCTAGTTTACCTGTACCTTCTAACTTAAATACTTCCGCTGGCGTAATAAGATCAATTTTATTTTCATCCTTTAATTTTTGAATCTTATCTACAGAATCTCTAGCGCCTCTAAATTCATTTCTTCTATGTACCAATGTAACTTTTTTAGCAATTTTTGAAAGTTCAATTGTCCAATCTAATGCAGAATCTCCTCCACCTGAAACTATTACATTCTTGTCAATATAAATATTTGGGTCTTTAATAAAATAGGAAACTCCTTTATTTTCAAAAGATTCTATGCCATTAAAATTTGGTTTTCGTGGCTGAAATCCACCCAGTCCCCCAGCGATAACCACAATTGGTGCATGATGCTTTGTTCCTTTATTAGTGGTCACAATAAAAGATCCGTCATTTTGCTTTTCAAGTTTATCGGCTTTTTCTCCAAGAGTAAATCCTGGTTCAAATTGACTACATTGCTTTAATAAATTATCGATCAAATCTCCAGCTAATATTTCTGGATAACCAGGAATATCATAAATCGGTTTTTTTGGATATAACTCAATACATTGACCGCCAGGTTTTGGAAGAATGTCAATTAAGTGACATTTCATTTTTAGCAATCCCGATTCAAAAACTGCAAATAGTCCAACAGGGCCAGCACCAATAATTAAAATATCGGATTTAATCATTTTAGATTTATTCTACGCTTACAACTTTATGAATTTCAGGTACATGCTTTTTTATAATCATCTCAACCCCAGATTTCAAAGTCATTTGATTAACAGTACACGTAGAGCAGGCGCCCTCAAACTTTACTTTAACTATATCTTTTTCAACACTAACTAATGAAATATCACCACCATCATTTTTAAGAAATGGTCTTATTTCTTCTAATGCATTTTCAATATTGTTTAACAATGATTTTTCCATTTTATTTATTTACAGCAGAACAACCTGCCATTGTTGTAATTTTTAATATTTCAGAAGGTGGCAAATCTTTATTCCTTTTTACCAACTCAGAAACTAAATTTTTTGAAATCTCTTTGAAAGTTAATGAAATTTTTGAATTTTCTTGCAAAGATGCTGGATGACCAAAGTCTGATGCTTCTCTAACACTTTGTAATATAGGTACTTCTCCGAGAAACTTAACATTCATATCATCAGATAAGTTTTTTGCACCGTCTTTACCAAAAATATAATATTTATTTTCAGGTAATTCATTAGGAGTGAAAAACGCCATATTTTCAACAATACCCAGAACAGGAACATTAATGCTCTTCTGATTAAACATAGCAATTCCTTTTCTTGCATCAGCAAGTGCTATATTTTGTGGAGTACTTACTATAACACTGCCGGTTACCGGTAGTGCTTGAAGAATACTTAGATGTATATCACCCGTTCCAGGAGGTAAATCAACTAAAAGAAAATCCAGTTCTCCCCATGTGGCATCAAATATCATTTGATTTAGAGCCTTAGATGCCATTGGACCTCTCCATATTACAGCCTGATCAGATTTTGTAAAAAATCCAATAGATAATACCTTTACACCATAACTTTCAATAGGTTTCATCTTATTTTTTCCTTCAATATTTACACTTAGTGGTCTTGCGTCGGCTATATCAAACATTATAGGAATAGATGGTCCGTATATATCTGCATCTAGAATACCAACATTAAAACCCATTTGAGCCAATGTAATAGCAATATTTGATGTAATGGTTGATTTCCCGACACCTCCCTTACCAGAAGCAATTGCAATTACATTTTTAATTCCTTGAATTGGATTTCCCTTGATCTGATTTTGAGGATTTTCCTTTTTTTCAATCTTGAAGTTTATTTTTAAATCTAATTTTTCCTCAATGTTTTCGGAAATAATTTTTTTAATTGAATTCTCAATACTTTTTTTTGATTGGAGGGTAGGATTAGAGGTTGAAATATCAATCAAAAGCTCGTCACCAAAAATATTTAAATTTATGATTTTACAATCATTTATCGGATTTTTTTCTATTACGGAAAGTAAATTTTTCTTAGATAATTCCACAGCCAAAACTTTTTACAAATATACGCTGAATTAAAAAAATTACACAAAATTAATCTAATTCTTTAGACGGATCCCAAACAACTTTTTTAAAATTTACCACCCTGTCATTTTGTATTTTGACACCTTCACTCTCAAGAAGATTTTTCATTAAATTTGTTCCAGAAAAATGATGTTTTCCTGTTAATAAACCTACTCTGTTTACCACTCTATGGGCAGGTATTTCAGAATTTTGATGAGAAGCATTCATAGCATATCCAACTACTCTTGAGCTCTTTGTCGAACCTAAATATTTAGCTATTAGACCATAGCTGCTAACCCTTCCAGATGGGATCATTTTTACAACTTTATAAACTTTTTGAAAAAAATCTTTAGAATCCATACAGTTAATTAATTCTAAAACTTATAAATGTTATCGCCTTATTTTCCTCTAAGAATTTTAGTTCATAAAAAGTCTTAATTTCAGTGACATATGTAGGAGATCCTGATTGATTATATATATCGTTATTGGAATAGGTCAGCTCAAGAAAGTCATTTCCGCTAATTAATCCCAGCATATAGCCATGTAAAAATTCACTATCAGTTTTAAGGTTAACCACTCCACCTTTAAGCAAAATTTCTCTATAAATATCAATAAATTTTAAGTTAACAAGTCTATGTTTTTCCCTCTTAAACTTGATTTGAGGGTCAGGGAAAGTTATCCAAATTTCTGAGACTTCATTTTTATCAAATATATTTTCGATTAATTCAATTTGAGTTCTTAAAAAAACAACATTATCTAATTTATTTTCAATTGCATCTTTTGCTCCTTTCCAAAAACGCGCACCCTTAATGTCTATTCCAATGTAATTTATCTCAGGATTTAATTTAGCTAAGGCTACTGAATATTCCCCCTTACCACATCCCAATTCAACTACAATAGGATTATTATTTTTAAATATGAGTTTATTCCAATTACCCCTAAATTTGAAATTGCTATTGACAATTTCATCTCTTTCAGGTTGAATAACATTTTTAAATGTTAAATTTTCTAAAAACCTTTTTAATTTATTTTTACTGCCCAAAAGAATTGATTTAAAGGACTTTTGATTTTTTTAAAGAAAAAGAAAATTCACTTCCAATACCAACAGTAGATTGGACATAAATATTTTCATTGTGAGCATCAATAATATGCTTAACTATAGCCAGACCCAACCCAGACCCACCTTGGCTTCTACTTCTACTTATATCAACTCTAAAGAATCTTTGAAAAAGTCTAGGCATATCTTCTTCGCTAATACCTTCACCATTATCATTAACTTTAACAATTAATTTTTCCTCAATTGATTCAAAACTTATTTCTGTAGTTCCTTTCTCTGATCCATAATTTATTGAGTTTGTTATAAGATTAATCATTACCTGCTCTATCCTATTTCTATCAGCCTCAACCAAAATATCCTCATCATATATTTTATTAAAAATGATTTTAATATTTCTTTTAGAAGCACTAATTTCCAAATCCTCGATTATCTCATTAGCTAATTTAACTATATCAAATGATGTAACTTCTAGTTTTAGTGTTGAAGATTCCAACTGAGTTATTAGGTCTAAATCTTTAATTATATATGTCAATCGGTCAACACTTTTTTCAGCTCTTTTTAAATACTTTTTAAGTAATTCTTTATCATCCATGGCGCCATCCAATAAATTGGATATGTATCCTTGAACTGAAAAGAGTGGAGTTTTAAGTTCATGTGCTACATTCCCCACAAACTCTTTCCTGTATATATCTTCTTTTCTTAATGTTTCAATCTCAGTTCTTTTTAATTTTACAAATTCTTCTAAATCCTCAGCGAAAGAGTTTATGTCTGAGTCAATTGTTGAGGTTTTAATTAAGGAGTCTGATTCAAATTCTAAATCCTTATAAATTTGTCTAACCCTTTCAAAAAACAACTTTCTTACTCTCAACTGAAGTATAAGAAAACTCAAAACAAAAATTATAAATGAAACCAAGACTGATTCAATAGAAATAGATAAATCATTATAATTTATTACAAAATATGCACCTAAAGCTATGTATATGGATGATAATAAAGAAAATTTATAGGGATTAAAGTTGTTATTTGAAGGCATTAATTTTGAAATTTATACCCAACTCCCTTAATAGTTTTAAAGTATGAATCCCCAATTTTTTCTCTCAATTTTCTAATATGGACATCAATAGTTCTATCTCCAACTACAACATCCTTACCCCAAACTGACTCTAAAATAAATTCTCTTTTAAAAACTTTACCAGGCTTTGAGCCTAACAAAAATAATAATTCAAATTCTTTTCTTGGCAAAGAAATATCTTTTCCATTTAAAGAAACTTTATAACTAGATCTATCAATAGTTAAAGAACCTTTTTTAATTACTTCTCCTTCATCCTGAGAAATCCTTCTTAAAAGAGATTTAATTTTGCTCTTTAAAAGCTTTGGTTTAATGGGTTTTGTTATGTAATCATCAGCGCCTGCGTTAAAACCAGCTACCTGACTGTAGTCTTCACCTCTTGCTGAAAGAAATGCAATTAAAGCATTTCCAATTTCTGAATCATTTCTAATAATTTCACAAGCTTCAATACCATTCATTTCTGGCATCATAAGGTCTAAAATTATCAAATGAGGCTTTATTTTTTTTGCTAGTTTGATAGCTTTAACTCCATTTTCAGCAGTATAAACAAGATAGCCGTCACCTTTTAATGTGTAAGAAATAATCTCAAGAATATCAGGCTCATCATCAACCAATAGAATTTTAAAATTTTCTGAACCCAAAATATAGAATTTATTATTCTAAATTTAAAAAAAAAAAAAGGATAAAATCGAGAGTTAACATTTTAATAATATATTTTTAATCTATGCATAATTTTGAAAAAATATTTAATGTTCAAAATCACTCGGATTTTAAAAAACAATGCTTGGACATATATCATTTTCAATATCAAAACAACTATGTCTACCAAAATTATTGTAATATGATTTGTGAAAATCCAATAAATATAAATGAGATAAATAAAATTCCTTTTTTGCCAATTTCATTTTTTAAAACAAAAAAAATATTATCCGTTGATAAATTTGAAAAAGTATTTTATAGCAGTGGAACCACAACAAAGTCAAGAAGCAAACATTTCATTTCTGATCTTAAACTTTATCAAGAATCTTTCATAAATAATTTTAGACTGAATTATGGTGATATAAATCAATATACAATCATAGCTCTTCTGCCAAACTATTATGAAAACAAGGATTCATCACTAATATATATGGTTGAAAGACTAATTAAATTGACGAAATCAAACGAAAGTGGTTTTTATCTTGATGATTATTCTAAACTTTCAAATAAACTAATCGAACTAGAAATAAAAAACGAAAGAAAAACAATTTTAATTGGAGTTCCATATGCTTTGCTTGACTTAATTGATTTTAATCAATTTCAATTAAATAATACAATTGTAATGGAGACTGGAGGTATGAAAGGAAAGCGAAAAGAGATGGTAAGAAAAGAATTACATGAAAAACTGAAATTAGGTTTTGGAGTAAAAAAAATACATAGTGAATATGGAATGACCGAATTACTTTCTCAGGCTTATTCAAAAGGTGAGGGTGTTTTTAAAACACCATTATGGATGAAAGCTTTTATTAGAGATGTTAACGATGCTCAAAACTTAGATTTTAATAAAAAATCTGGAGCAATTAATATAATTGATCTTGCCAATTACAATTCATGTAGTTTCATTGCTACAGACGATATGGGCAAGCTTGTAAATGATGATGAATTTGAAGTAATAGGCAGAATTGATAATTCTGATGTAAGGGGTTGTAATTTATTAATCTAAATAACAGCTTTCACAATAAAAGTTTTTTTCTTACCTCTATTTATAACTATATATTTATTCTTAATTAAATCTTTTTCTCCAACTACATAATCTTGATCTACTTTATTTTTATTTACAGCAATTGAATTTTCACTTAAGGCTCTTTTTGCGTCTGAATTAGAACTTAAAAATCCTGACTTTTCGTGTAGTAATTTAGTAATTTTAATTCCTTTTTTAATTTCATTTAGATTAATCTCAGCCATAGTAACCCCTTCAAAAATATCTAAGAAAATAGTTTCTTCAATATCATTTATTTCAGAGAGAAAATTTTTACTAAAAAGAACTCTAGATGCTTTTTCAGCATTATCAAGTTCACCCTGACTATGTACCATTCTTGTAACCTCAGAAGCTAAAGTTTTTTGAAGAACACGAAGATGAGGTTCAGCATTATGTTCACTAATTACTTCTTCAATTTTATTTTCATTAAGAAAAGTAAAAATTTTAATATAATTTTTTGCATCTTCATCGGAACTATTTAACCAATATTGGTAAAATTTGTAGGCAGAAGTCTTTTTAGGATCTAGCCATATATTCCCATCCTCAGATTTTCCAAATTTTGAACCATCTGATTTAGTAATCAACGGACATGTTAGTGCGTAACCCTTTGAATTATCGATTCTTCTTATTAATTCCATTCCAGTGGTAATATTTCCCCATTGATCACTGCCACCCATTTGAATTGAACAATTGTATTTTCTTTTGAGAAATAAAAAATCAAAACCTTGAACAAGTTGATAAGTAAATTCAGTAAAACTCATCCCAGTTCCAGAATCAGAATCAATTCTATTTTTTACCGAATCTTTAGACTTCATATAATTTACAGTTATATGCTTTCCAATATCTCTGATAAAATCCAAAAAATAAAAATCTTTCATCCAATCATAATTATTTTTAATAAGAGCGTGATTAGATAATTTATCATCAAAAGATAAAAATCGAGAAAGTTGATCCTTGATACAGCTTTCATTTTTTTTGAGTGTTAACTCGTCCAAGAGATTTCTTTCTGCTGATTTTCCAGATGGATCACCAATCATACCAGTAGCTCCACCAACCAGAGCAATGGGTTGATGTCCGCTTTTTTGAAAATGCGCCAATAACATTATAGGAACCAGACTACCAATGTGCAAAGAATCAGATGTTGGATCAAATCCGATATAGGCAGTTCTTTGGGATTCTTTTAAATATTCATGTAATCCTGGCGTTGAGTCATGAATTAAACCTCTCCATTTTAGTTCATCAATGAAATCCATCATTTTGAATTATGTTAAACTTATTGAAAGATAATCTAATTTTCTAAAATATTAGAATTTAAATTACTGCTCAACTTAGGTTTTGTCAATTTGTTATTTTTTGGAGACTCAAGATTAATCTCTTGACTTCTTTTGGCTCTATCCTTTTTATAATTTTCTATACTATCGATTATTAATTCTCTATTTAACTGAAGCTTGTTTAATACTTCTTCATAAATTGACAAATATATTTCTAGATCTTTTGAATAATACTCATTACTAACAACAAATTGAAGGCTATCAATATTATATTTTTTTAGGATGTATTTTTTTGGCTTCATCCCGTTATTTTCTAGGATTCTTTTGTTAATTCCCTTTGAAACACTAATTAACGACATATCATACAATATATCAATCATTTTATCTTCAGGAATTAAATTGTTGGGTTTTACATTTTCATCACTAATAGAGCCACATGAACAGAATATTAAAAATATATAAATTAGTTTTTTCATCTATCAAAATTAATTTTCATACCCATAGCAGATTCAATTATTTTTCCATTTGAAAAAACAAGATTTCCGTTAACTAAAGTATGCAATATTCTAGACTTAAAAGTCTTATTTTCAAATGGCGACCAATTACACTTATACATAAGATTATCGTTTGAAACTTTCCATGGATTTTTAGAGTCGAAAATTACTAAATCAGCATAAAAACCCTCTTGAATAAACCCTCTTTTGCTTATGTCAAATAAAATTGCCGGATTGTGACACATTTTTTGAACTATTTTTTCTAATGAAATTTTTTCTTGGTGATAAGCTTCTAACATTGAAACTAACGAATGCTGAACTAAAGGACCACCAGACGGACATGAAACATAGGGATTCTGTTTTTCCTCAGCCGTGTGTGGCGCATGATCGGTAGCTACTACGTCTATTAAGTCATTGTTTAAAGCTTCCCAAAGCTTATCCCGATCATTTGATGTCTTTACAGCAGGATTCCATTTTATTTTGGACCCAAATTTATCATAATCTTCATCACTAAAGGTTAAATGATGAATGCATACTTCACAGGTTATCTTTTTTTCTTTAAGCGTTAATTTATTTGAAAATAATTCTAATTCTTTTGCTGTTGAAAGGTGAAAAACATGTAATCTAGCACCAGTTGTTTTTGCAAGTTTAACAGCCATGCTTGAGGAAATAAAACATGCTTCCTCACTTCTAATTTTTGGATGATAACTTATAGGAATATTTTCACCAAATGTATCAATATGTAATTTTAAATTATCTTTTATTGTTTGTTCATCTTCACAATGAACCGCAATAGGAATTTCAACATTTGAAAATATATCTTCTAAGGAATTTAGGTCATCTACTAACATGTTTCCGGTAGATGACCCTAAAAATAATTTTATTGCTGGTATTTCACTTATGTTATTTTTTAGTATTTCCTCTAAATTAGAGTTTGTTCCACCAAACATAAACGAAAAATTAGCAATTGAATTATTTTTAGCAATGTCAAACTTTTTGTTAAGCTCCTTTATTGTTGTAGTATTTGGCTGTGTATTTGGCATCTCAAAATATGAAGTTATGCCTCCAGCTACTGCAGCTCTGGACTCAGAATAAATATTTCCCTTATGAGTTAATCCAGGCTCTCTAAAATGAACCTGATCGTCAATTAACCCTGGAATAAC
>CABYIO010000022.1 GCA_902519075.1 uncultured Bacteroidota bacterium
AGGATACACTCGAAATAGGTTTTAATCAGATTTCAGGAAAGAAACTAAACGGAAATTTTATTGATGGTAAATTAAAAGAGGTTGATGTTATTAAAAATGCTGAATCTGTGTACTATTTGAGAAATTCTGAAAATGAACTAATTGGTATTGATAAATCCAAATCAGCAAAAATAAAAATCTTAATTTCAAACGAAAATATAGATACATTCACAAAAATCAATCAAATTGATGGAAGTGTATATCCTGAAGATGAATTTAATGAAAATGATAAATTATTGAAAGGGTTCTTTTTTAGGGAAGATGAAATTATAAAAACTATAGATGATCTTTTCAGCGGGGATAAAAAATTCCAATTCATAAAAATTAAAAACCTAGAATAAAAAATTATTATCTCAGATTTTAAAAAATATCAAGCCCAAACCACCCCCTATCCACTTATGATAGAAGTTTTTAAAGCCAAGGGTAGTTATATTTATGATAACAATAATAATAGATATTTAGATTTTGTTGCAGGAGTCTCTGCTTGCAGTGTTGGACACTGCAATGAAGAAGTTATAAATGCAATTAAAAATCAATCTGAAAAATACATGCATGTAATGGTTTATGGTGAGTTTATTACCAAACCATCTCTAGATTTAGCAAGATTATTGGCCAAAAATTTACCTGAAAGTCTAAATTGTACATACTTTACAAATTCTGGTACTGAGGCATTAGAGGGTTCTATGAAATTAGCCAGAAGGCATACCGGAAGAAAGAAAATAATTGCTGCAAAAAATGCATATCATGGGAGCACAATGGGAGCACTCACTTTAATGGGTTTAGATGAAAGAAAAAAACCATTTGAGCCACTAATACCTGATGTTGAATTTATAAACTATAATTCGTTTGAAGATATTTATAAAATTGATAAAAAAACCTCATGTGTTATATTAGAAACTATTCAAGGTAGCGCAGGGTTCATTTTGCCCGAAAAAGGATACCTAAGCTCTGTAAAAAAAAGATGTGAAGAGGTTGGTGCATTATTAATATTAGATGAGATTCAAACCGGAATTGGAAGGACAGGCAAATTATTTGGTTTTGAAAATTTTGATTGCCTGCCTGATATAATTGTATACGGAAAGGGCCTGGGTGGTGGAATTCCAATAGGAGCCTTTACAAGCTCTAAGCAATTAATGGATGTACTTCACGTTAACCCAATCCTTGGTCATATCACAACATTTGGAGCAAACCCGGTTATTACTGCTGCTGCACTTCAAACCTTAAAAATTGTATTAAATTCTAAAATAATGCAAAATACTTTATCAAAAGAAGAGCTAATCAGACAAAAGTTAAATCACAAGCTAATTAAGGAAATTAGGGGCGTTGGATTAATGCTTTGTCTAATCATGAATGATTTTGAAGTCGCAAATAAATTAGTTTTAGAAGCTAAGAATAGAGGTTTAATTCTTTTTTGGCTTCTAATTGAAAAAAGAGCTGTTAGAATTACTCCACCCCTCACCATTTCAGAACAGGAAATTGAAGCAGGTTGTGATATTATCCTAAATATTCTTGATACAATTTAATATGTGTTAATTAGTTTGTTAAGAAGTTTAAAATCCACTGATTCATTTTAAAACAAATCATATTTATTTTTAATAAAAAGATGATTTATATGGATAATGTGAATGACATAAACTTTTCAGTTAGCAAATTCGAAAAAATGGTTAAGGAAAATAAGGTTCTTTTCTTTGACTCCTCAGAGTTTGAAAATATTATTTCATATTATTTAGATTCTGGAAAATTAACTTACGCAAAAAAAGCTCTTAAACTATCATTAAGTCAACATCCATCAAATACTAATTTAAGCTTATTTGAAATTGAAATTTTTATACAAGAAGATAAATTAGATAATGCTTTAGATTTAGTAAATTCTATAATAATGATAGAAAATAATAATTATGAGGCAATAATTTTAAAGTCTAGTATTCTTTCTAAGCAAAAAAAACATAATAAATCAATCTCTTTACTTAAGAGCATAATAAATAATTACAAAAATAAAAGTGAATTATTTTATCAGATCGGAATTGAATATTTATTTATTGAAAATTTTTTAAAATCTAGTTATTATTTTAAGAAAAGTCTAAATTATAATTATCTTGACCACAGTACTATATATAATATTCTTTATTGTTATGAGATGATTAAAGATACAAAAGGACTAATCATGTTCTTGAAAGAATATTTATCTAAAAATCCCTACAGCGAAATTGGATGGCATAATCTTGGGAAAAGCTATGTGAAAATTAAAATGTATAATGAAGCAATTGCTGCATTTGATTATGCGATTTTTTCAGATGATTCATTTACAAGCCCATACATAGATAAAGGTAAATTATTAGAGAAGATGAAAAAATATGATGAAGCTATTGATAACTACAAAGAAATAATTTCTATTAATCCCAACTCATCCTATGCCCTATTTAGGATAGCATTTTGCTTTGAGAAAAAATATGATTATGAAAATTCTCTAGACTATTATTTTAAGTGTATTAACAATGATCCAAATATGGATAAAGCTTTTTTTAGGCTATCAATGTTTTACTACAGAGAAAAAAAATTCAAAAGAGCGATAGAATATATTGAAAAAGCAATCAAACTAAATCAAGAAAAATCTAAATACTGGAAAATATATTTAAACTGCTTATCCAAAACTTCAACAAAAAATTACTAGTTTAACACTAGAATTTTAATATGCGAAGCAGAAATACATTAGATTATATCACCTTGTTTTTTAAAGGTATTTTTATGGGTATTGCAGATGCAATGCCAGGGATATCTGGTGGAACAATCGCTTTATTATTAGGGATTTATGAAGAACTAATTGAGTCAATTAGCGAATTAAAAATTAGTCTTTTTTCCAAATTAATAAATAAGGGTTTCATCTCTTTTTGGAAAAAATTAAATGGAAACTTTTTATTAGTACTTGTTTCAGGAATTGGAATTAGCTTAATTTCTTTTGTTAAAATTTCAGCCAGTTTTCTAGAAAGCTTTCCTCTATTTATTTGGTCATTTTTTTTAGGATTAATATTTGCAACAGTTTATGTTATTTACAAATTGATTAACCAATGGCATAATTTAAACTTCTTTTTTTTAATCATATCTATAATTTTTTCTATTTTCCTTTCGTCATTTTCTGCTTATAATACTGATGAAATAAGTTTATTGTATATTTTATTTTCTGGCATAATTGCTTCATCCGCTATGATTTTACCAGGAATATCAGGCTCATTAATACTTGTAATTTTAGGGGTTTATGCATATTTGATTAAGGCTCTTGATAATTTAGAAATGATTGTAATATTTACATTTATTTCGGGTGCTATAATCGGATTATTAGGTTTCAGCAAAATTCTGAAGTATCTATTTAATAATCATAGAGATGCTACCTACACTATTATGTTGGGATTAGTAATCGGATCAATTGAAAAGGTGTGGCCCTGGAATAAAAGCTTTTCTGCAGAATTATCAAATCTTAATTTATTCTTATCAGTATCTCTTGTTATTTTAGGTTTTGTAATAGTTATACTATTAGAAAAAATAAAAAAAGATTAAATGAAAGATAAAAAACCAAGATCTAATTATTTAAAAATTCTAATTAATGGGATACTTATGGGAACTGCCAATAAGATTCCAGGTGTATCTGGAGGCTTAGTTGCAATATCAATTGGTTTTTATGAGGAATTAATCTTTAGCTTAAAAAGATTAGATAAAATAGCTTTAAAATATCTATTTAAGGGTAAATTCAAAGATTTTTTTACTCATGTTAATGGTAAATTTTTGGTGCTTATCTCGTTAGGAATAGTAATTAGTTACTTTTCAACATCAAAGATATTAGACGTATTATTAAATAATTTTGAAATATATGTATGGAGTCTTTTTTTTGGATTAGTGATAGGAACTATTTTTCATCTTAGAACAATTATCGACTTAAAAAACTTCAAAAATATTTGTTTCATTATAATCGGAACATCAATAGGTGTTTTTTTAAGTTTTGCAAATCCATCACAAGAAAATGACAACTTGTATTTTGTTTTTATTTGTGGAATAATAAGTGTTAGTGGAATGATTTTACCGGGTCTATCGGGATCCTTTTTACTTATGTTAATGGGTAACTATGTATTACTACTGGTTGATTCGGTTAATGCTCTATATGACAGCTTCAGTGAGATAATAAGTGGAGACTTTTCAAATATATATAGTGATGTCCGTATCAATTATTTAAAGGTTCTATCAGTATTTACTCTTGGTTCAATAACTGGACTAATTTCATTATCTAAAATTCTAGGTTATCTACTAAGTAAATTCAACCAACTTTGTAATTCTATTATATTTGGTTTCATTATTGGTTCTTTAGGAGTAATTTGGCCATGGAAATCTAAGTTAAGTTTAGAGAACGAATATAAAATAGTTAGATATTTACCCGAGTTCAATTATGAAACATTTTATGCTATTATATTTATATTTACTGGTATAGCTATAGTAGTGTTTTTAAGTAGTTATGAAAAAAAGTAAAAAATTTGGCCTAATAGGAAAAAATATAGATTATAGTTTTTCAAAGAAATATTTTTCGGAAAAATTTAAAAAAGAAAATCTAGATTATACTTATTCAAACTTTGATATTGTAAATATTTCAGAAATTGAATCAATTTTACAAAATAATTCAATTTATGGTTATAATGTCACTATTCCATACAAAGAAGAAATTATAAAGTTTCTTGATGAAATTGATGAAGTGGCGAAAGATATTGGTGCTGTTAATACTATAAAAAAAATTGATAATAAAAATATAGGGTTCAATACTGATGGTATTGCTTTTGAAAAGTCATTACTTCCATTGATTGAAAATAAAATACCTAAAAATGCATTAATTCTTGGGAGTGGTGGTGCCTCCAAAGCAATCAAATATGTCCTAAAAAAATTAAAAATTAACTATAGTACTGTTTCAAGAAAAGAAGGTAAATCTGAATTTGTTTATGAAAATCTTAATGAAGCAATACTAAACAAATTTAAAATGATAATAAATTGTTCTCCAGTTGGAACTTTTCCAAATATAAATAACTGTCCAAATATCCCATATAAATTTTTGACTAAAGATCATATCTTATATGACTTAGTTTATAACCCAATTGAATCATTATTTTTAAAAAAAGGAAGAGAACTAGGATGCAAAACAAAAAACGGATTAGAGATGCTTGAAATTCAAGCAAATGAATCCTGGAGTGTATGGAATAACTAATTTATTGTTCCTGAACCTATTAGTTCATCATCAATATACCAACTTACAAATTGACCGCTGGTAACGGATGAAATTGGTTTGTCAAAAAGAATATATAAACCCTTTTTGAATCTATAAATAGTTCCGAATTGTAATGGTTGTCTGTATCTGATTCTAAATTCAACATTCATTGTTTCATTTTCATTTATTTTTAAATCTTCTCTAATCCAATGAATTTCGTTTGATTTTACAAAAAGAGCCTTTTTATATAATGCAGGGTGCGACTCTCCCATTCCTACATAAATTATATTTTTAGAAACATCCGTTTCAAGGACAAAAAGAGGTTCACTAAATCCACCAATATTTAAACCTTTTCTTTGTCCAACTGTATAATAGTATGCCCCATGGTGTTCACCAATCTCCTCACCATCATCAGATGAAAATGAAAAAGGCGAACTTAACAATTCTAATTCCTTTTCTTTTGATTTAACTTCATTTAAATCTATTTCTTGTTTTATAGATTCAGAATCAATTTTGATTACTTTACCTTTTTTCGGAGTAAGTCTCTGTTTTAAAAAATCAGGTAATTTTACCTTTCCCACAAAACATAATCCTTGAGAATCTTTTTTATCAGCAGTAATTAAATCATTCTTTTTTGCGATATCCCTAACATCAAACTTTGTTAAATGGCCAATAGGAAAGATTGCCTTTGAAAGCTGTTTTTGACTGAGTTGACACAGAAAATATGATTGATCTTTTTTTTCATCAGCACCTGCTATTAATCTGTATATCTCTTTATTATCCTTATTAATTTTATTTACTTGACAGTAATGCCCAGTAGCAATATAGTCTGCACCAAGATTAAGTGCTATTTTAAGAAATATATCAAATTTAATCTCACGATTACATAAAACATCTGGATTTGGAGTTCTACCATTCTCATATTCGCTAAACATATAATCAATAATCCTAGAGTGGTATTGTTCACTTAAATCAACCGTTTGAAATGGGATATCTAATTTCTCAGCGATTAGCATTGCATCGTTACTATCATCTAACCAAGGACAATCATCAGAAATGGTTACAGTTTCATCGTGCCAATTCTTCATAAATAGTCCAATAACCTCATATCCTTGCTGCTTTAATAACAAAGCACTTACACTAGAGTCAACTCCACCAGAAAGACCAATTATAACTTTTTTCACAGTGTAAAGTTAATGATTAAGATGTTAATTAAAATATGTTTTGTGTGATGGTTATATTAGTGGATAAAAATTAATTTCCATTTAAAATATTTTCAAAATCTATAATTACGGCTTGAAAATCTTGATTTAATCTGACATCTAAAATGCCCTCATTTATATCAAAATTTTTATTAAAACTAGGTAGTGAAAAGTAAGGTATTTCATACTTGTAGTCCCTAGAAAACCTGTTGTATGCAGTTTTAAGAACTGTTTTACCTCCCCTTATTCCATTTGAAGTAGATAGCAAAAGAATTGGTTTACTACTCCATACATCAGCCTCAATTACAGAAATCCAGTCATATATATTCTTAAAAGCTGCTGTATATGAGCCGTTGTGTTCAGCTAAGGATATAACCAAAGCATCCGACACAGAAATTTCCCTTTTGAAATCAAGGGCTTTCTGAGGAATTCCCAAAGAATTTTGCAAATCTTCACTATATATAGGCATTTCGAAATCATTCAGGTTTAAATCTATAATTTCGGTATCGACTGAAATTGACTTTGCAGCATAATTAGCTAACTGTCTATTAATTGACTTCGATGAACTACTTGCACCAATTACAACTATTCTTTTCAATTTTCATTATTGATTAAATGTGAGCCATCACAATTACCGTTTGGATTTTGTGTATTCCCACATCCGCATTTAGGCCTATTCATATCTTGTTTATTTTAAATGATCAAAGTTTATGCCACTAAAAATTAATTTACTTAAACCTAGAGGTTTATAATCTATTTGTTCTTTTTTTGCCTTTCAGCTTCTTCCATTACAGCTTGCATTCTTCTTTGAAATCTACTGGGAGGCTTTACAGGTTGAGACTTATTAAATTGGATTTGCTGTCTTATTTTACGCTCATCCAGAATATAATTCTTGATTGTGAACATAATAGCAATTGATAAAAGATTTGAAACAAAGTAGTATAAGCTTAATCCACTTGAATAATTGTTAAAGAATACCATCATCATTATTGGAGCAAAATATATCATATACTTCATCATCTTTGTCATATCAGGCATACCCTCTTGAGGTTGGGGTTGTGAAGCCATTTGCTGGCCAGTAGTCATTTTCATATAGAAAAATATTGATATAGAAGCTAGTATAGGAAATAAACTAACATGATCACCATAAAGTGGTATATAAAAACCAAAATCAAGAATACTATCATATGCTGATAAATCATCTGCCCATAAAAAACTCTTTTGTCTTAAGTCAAAAGCAGAGGGAAAAAACATAAATAAAGCATAAAAAACAGGGATTTGTAATAATCCAGGCAAACATCCACTCATAGGGTTAGCTCCGGCTTTTCTATATAAAGACATCATTTCTTGCTGCTTTTTCATAGCATTATCTTTAAACTTCTTATTAATCTCATCCAATTCCGGCCTTAATATTTTCATTTTAGCCTGAGATACATATGAACTATATAGAACTGGAGCAAGAACAATCCTAACAATAATAGTCATAAATATAATTGCAATTCCATATGGGAATAAACCACTCAATGATCTGTAAAGTGGGACAAAAATATTTTTATTAATAAACCCAAAAATCCCCCATCCAAAATCAACGCTTTCTTCCAGCCCGATTTCATAGGTTTTTAGCTGAGAATACTGATTTGGTCCAAAATAAAATCTTAAAGAATTATCAAACTCACTATTAACATAATCAAAAGGTATTTTTGAAATAAACTTTTTAGTAAATAAAGTATCTGTGCTATTATCTTTAACTAAATCTTCAGATTTAAACTCAACATTTCTAAAAGGTTTTTCCTTGTCAGAAATCAAAACAGAACTAAAAAAATGTTGTTTAAAAGATATCCAATTTACATCCTCTTCATCGTCTTCATCCTCTCCACTGATTGACAAATAATCGATATTATCTTCGTCATGATAGTAAGTTAAATAAGAATATCTGTTTTCGTATGAAATGCTCTTAGAATTTCTAAATGCATTAAGCTCCCAATTTAAATTATAGCTTTGACTTGTGTCAAGTATGTTATAGAATCCTCTAGAATTTATATCCAGATCAATTATATAATCATTCAAATTAACGGTGTATATATATTCAATAAAAACATCTTCAGAAACAACTAGCTTCATAGATACTTTTTTGACTGAACCCTGATCAATCAACGATGGTATAAATCTTTGATCTTTTGTATTAAATATTCTGCCATTTTTAGTTGTAAAATCTAAATTGAAAGATGAATTATTGGATTCAATTAAATTGATTGGATTACCTAAATAATTTAAGTGACCTTTTAGCTGCAATGATGAGATTTGACCCCCAAGTGTTGAAAACTTAACAATAAATTTATCAGCGTCTACCAAAATAAACTCATCGTTTTGAGTTAAAGAGTTTTCAAAGTTTAAAGTACTCTCTTTATAATCATCAATTTTCGATTCAGAAAGAATATCTGATAAATCCTGTTCAACTGGCTCTTCTACAACACTTTCATCATTATCTATTGTTTGAACTACTTCTGTGGATGGTGGTGGAGGATTTAAGTATAACCATCCTATAAAAATTAAACCTATTAGAAAAAACCCTATTAATGAGTTAATGTCAATTTTGTTGTCTTCCATCTATTTATTCTTATTTAAAATCGCTGCACTAACAAAAGATACGAATAAAGGATGAGGTGATAAAACTGTACTTTTGTATTCGGGGTGAAATTGAACGCCCATAAACCACAGATGATCTTTAATTTCAACAACCTCAACAAGATTAGTATCCTTATTTTTTCCTGATGCTACTAATCCATTTTCCTCCAATTGATTTAAATATTTATTATTTAGCTCATATCTGTGTCTGTGTCTTTCCTCAATATTTTCAGTTTTATAAACAGAATGACATAAAGTTTCCTTGGTTATATCACATTTCCAAGCACCTAATCTCATTGTGCCGCCTTTTTCGGTTATGTTTTTTTGTTCTTCCATCAAATCGATTACGGGGTTTTTTGTATTTGGATTAACCTCAGTAGAATTTGCATCGTCTAACTTCAATATATTTCTAGCATATTCTATGACAGCCATTTGCATTCCATAACATATTCCAAAAAATGGGATATTGTTTAATCTAACATATTTAATTGCTTCAATTTTTCCCTCTACACCTCTTTCCCCAAAACCAGGTGCAACTAAAATTCCATTAAAGGAATTTAATTTATCATGTACGTTTTCAGAATTTATAAATTCAGAATGTAAAGGAATTATCTCTACATCTACTTCATTTACTGCACCAGCATGAATAAATGATTCCAATATGGATTTGTATGAGTCTTGAAGTTCAACATATTTACCAATCAGAGCTATTTTAATTTTATCTTTTGGGTTTTTATATTTGTCTAAAAAATTATTCCAAGAATCTAGGTCAGGTTCATTATAATTTAGTTTTAGCTTTTTTAGTGCCACTTTATCTAAACATTCACGATACATGTGATTGGGAACATCATAAATGGTATTGACATCAACTGATTCAATAACACAATCAACATTTACGTTACAAAATCTAGCTAATTTTTCTTTAATTTCATCATTTAATTCATGTTCTGTTCTACAAACAAGAATATCAGCCTGTACTCCACTTTCCATTAAAGTTTTTACACTGTGCTGAGTTGGTTTTGTTTTTAATTCTTTAGCAGCTGACAGGTATGGAATTAGTGTTAAATGAATAACAATAAGATTATCCTCGCCCATTTCCCATTTTAATTGTCTTAATGCCTCGATGTAGGGTAATGATTCTATATCTCCTACAGTACCTCCTATTTCGGTTATTATAATATCGAACTCACCATTACTTCCTAAAAATTTTATGTTTTCTTTTATCTCATCAGTTATGTGTGGGATTACCTGAACTGTTTTACCTAAATACATCCCCTGCCTTTCCTTACTTATTACACTCTGATATATCCTTCCAGTAGTAATATTATTTGCCTGCGATGTTGGAACATTTAAAAATCTTTCATAGTGACCAAGATCTAAATCAGTTTCTGCGCCATCATTAGTAACATAACATTCTCCGTGTTCGTAAGGATTTAAAGTTCCTGGATCAACATTAATATATGGATCGAGCTTTTGAATTGTTGTTTTATAACCCTGTGCTTGCAAAAGCTTTGCTAATGAAGCTGCCACTATCCCTTTTCCAAGAGAAGAACTAACACCGCCAGTAACAAAAATATATTTAGTTTGTGAAGACATAATGCGTTATAAACGCAAACAAATTTAATGAAATAAAATACAATGGAGTAAGAAAATACTATTGATTTTACTATTTATCAATCATCTCCTCAATTTTTAAATCTTCATGCTTGATTAAGTAGGTAGCAATATTGTCAATTGAACCACCTAAACTTCTTTTGTATTTAAACTTATTTTCAAAATATTGTGTTTCAATTTCAAATATATTATCATCATTTAAATTCCCATTACTGATTCTTAATAATAAATCATAAGTAATGTCATAAGCTCTTATAGAATACTTACTTGGGAAGTAATTATACTTTGAAATATATTTATCAATGAATGATTTATCTTCTATAATATCAATTTTTTTATTGGTTGAGGCATATTGAAATTTCAAATTTGATAAATAATTATTTGAAACATTAACCCCTTCAAAGGCATTGTTTTTATTAGTAGTGAACAACTCTATTTTAATTGTATCATTAATAAATGAATTTAATATACTTGTCACATTAGAAACAAATCCTTGTTCTTTGGTTTCTAAAAAAACGATATTTTTTCCCCTAACAAAAGTTGAATCTAAATCATCGTATACCAAAGTTTTTGTGTCTTCTCCAGATTCATTTATTTTAGAAAAAAATTGTTTTGAGTCTGGGAAAATTCTCTTGATTTTATTGCCGATTTCAATACTCTTTAAATCAGAAATAATATATTTTTCTGATTGTATAGTATCACTCTTTACATGAGAAATAATTTCATTAAACAATAATGTATCGTTAGGTATTGTATTTATTATTCTACTATTCGTATTTTGTTTTTTTGATAAAGGCTTGACAATTTTTATTTCTAAGTCTTTTGTAGAACTAACAAAATAATTGAAAAGATTGTTTGTTAGTGGGCCTATTATAAAGTCATAAATTTCAAAATTATTTTCATCTAAAATCTTATCAATTGTATTCTTATCTAAAGCACTGTCAAATACATCCATGTGAACATCTATACCAAGTTCTGAATAAGAATTAACAGCCATTTCAGCTCCAAAAAGAAAATCTAAAGATATGTTTAGAAGTTTGTCATTTTTTAAGATTGGCGTAGATTTTTGTATTGAGTCGTAATCAAAATTATCTAATCTGAAAGGTAAGATTATTGCAAACTTTTTTTTATCAAAATCAATTATATTATCCTGAAGTGATTTTTTTGAAAGATTTATAACGTCTTGATTGGTCTTTGTTGAAATTGGAACTTTAATTATGACACCTTTTTCAACACTATCTAAAATTCCAGGATTGAGCTTTATGATCGAATTATTCTTTAACCCTAGTTTTTGTTCAAGAACACTAATTTGAATATTCTTTTGAATTTCAAAATAATCGTTATTCTCTTCAACGGTATTGAGTTTAATCTCATCTTTATTTGGAACTGCTATCTTTTGACCTAATTTAAGTATTGATCCAATTTCTGGGTTTATATTCTCAAGAGTATTAATCGAAATTCCGTATTTATATGCAATACGCCACTTCCCCTCTTTTGGTTTAACTATATAAGCTTTTAATTTATCTGCAACATTAGATTTATTGACTCTGACTTTCTCTATGGGAATCTTTAGAATATTATTTCTCTTTATCTCAATTTCAATATTATATTTTAGAATTAAATTTTCGCTGACCTCATAAATAGATGAGATTTCAGAAAGAGTTTGTTTTCTTTTTATCTTATGAATAATAAAACTTATTTTCTCAGATTTATTGTTTTCAATTAATTCGAATATTCTTATAAAATCACCAACTTTTAATTTTTTTTCCAAATCTAATTTTGAATAGTCAAACCTGGAGCTTGTAAAAGCTGGATTTAGAATAAAAAAATCATTTGGTGAAATATCATAATTTATTAAAAAGTCCGAAATTTTTTGGTCTTTATCAATTTTAATAGACTCTATGGTCTGTGAGACTGTATTAAAACAGAAAAGAAAGGATAGTATGAAAATATAATTTCTAAACATTTATTATTCCCATTCAATAGTTGCTGGTGGTTTTGAACTAATATCATAAACAACTCTGTTTACACCTTTAACCCTATTTATAATCTTATTAGAAACATCTTGAAGAAATTTATAAGGTAAATCAACCCAATCAGCAGTCATTCCATCTGTGCTTTCAACAGCTCTTAAGGCAACACACTTTTCATATGTCCTCTCATCCCCCATTACACCGACACTTTTCACAGGAAGAAGCATTGCGCCAGCTTGCCAAATTTTTTCATACAAATTTGCTTCTTTTAGAGCGGTTATGAATATGTGATCAACTTCCTGAAGCATTTCAACATTCTCTTTGTTTATATCCCCCAATATTCTTATGGCTAGTCCTGGGCCAGGAAAGGGGTGCCTTCCTAAAATATTTTTGTCTATGTTCAATGACCTACCAACTCTTCTTACCTCATCCTTAAATAGAAGTTTTAATGGCTCAATAACTTCAAGTTTCATAAAATCTGGAAGTCCTCCCACATTGTGATGACTTTTTATGGTCGCAGAAGGGCCACCTGTAGCAGAAATACTTTCGATGACATCAGGATAGATAGTACCTTGAGCCAACCATTTAACATTTTTTATTTTACTTGATTCTTTATCAAAAGCTTCGATAAAAACTCGACCAATTATTTTTCTCTTTGTTTCAGGGTCAGAAACATCTGCTAACTCATTATAGAATTCCTCTGAGTAATCTACCCCTCTAATGTTTAGATCCAATTCCTTATACTGATCTAAAACATCCTGAAATTCGTTTTTTCTTAGCAAACCATTATTTACAAATATACAGTGAAGATTCTTGCCTATTGCTCTATGTAAAAGAATAGCAGCAACAGATGAATCAACGCCACCAGAGAGCCCGAGAATTACCTTGTCATTGCCTATTCTTGTTTTAAGCTCTTGAATGGTTGAATCTATGAAAGAATCTGGCGTCCATGTCTGTTTTAACTTACTGATTTTAGTCAAAAAATTCTCTAATAACTTTTTTCCCTTTACTGTGTGGTAAACTTCAGGGTGAAACTGTAAACAATATGTATTATCCATATACTTATAGGCAACATTTTCAACAT
The DNA here is from genome assembly GCA_902519075.1 of uncultured Bacteroidota bacterium. Lineage (GTDB taxonomy): Bacteria > Bacteroidota > Bacteroidia > Flavobacteriales > Flavobacteriaceae > MED-G13. The sequence continues at coordinate 13,774 of CABYIO010000022.1, forward strand.
CATCACTGCTTGCAAGTAATAAAGAATTTTTTGGTAACTGCTTTATTGTATCACTGTGACTCATCCATACCTGATTGTTGTTCTCTATTCCATCAAATAGAATTGAATCATTTTTTTTTATAACTAGATTAGCTCTTCCGTACTCCCTAATATTTGAGGCTGATACGACACCGCCCATTTCTTGGGCAATTAATTGAGCGCCATAACACACGGCTAGAGTTGGAAATTTAGACAATAGAATATCTAAATTTATTCTTGGTGAATCGGCTTCTCTGACCGAATAAGGGCTTCCAGATAGAATTAAGGCTTTGAAAGAATCTAAATCTTTTGGAATCTTATTGAAAGGATGAATTTCACAATACACATTTAACTCTCTAACCCTTCGAGCAATTAATTGAGTATACTGTGACCCAAAATCGAGAATTAGTACGTTATTTTGCATGTGTAAAAATAGAAATTGATTTCTTAAATAAAAAGAATAGAATTGTATAATTATTAAATTTCAATAACAGAAAATTTATGACTCAACGGATCTAAATTATTTTTAATCAAACTTATCATATTAATTCCTTCATTAACATAAAATTCGGAAAAGTTTGATATCCGCTCTTGAGGTATTCCTTTTGGGAATAATTTATCTCTAATTTCTAGTACTCTTTTAATTTTATCTTGATGAATTCTCTGTTCAGAATTCATCAACCTTTTTTCAAGCATCTCTAACCCATTTACCTGCTTTTTCTCCTGAGCATTTAACGCACCAATAAAGGATTTATCTGTCTGACTCGCTATTTTCTTTAACTCTAAAAATTGATCAGTTAAATTTTGTTTTAGATTAGTAAAATCTAGTTTTAATTTTGAGTATTTTTTAACTAATTTTTCCTTTAATATTTCTTCAGGCATTAATATTTCTTCAATCGAAACATTCAGCTTATTCAATTTATCATTCAGCTTTTTATCTAACAATAAAGCTGAATTTCTATTTAGAATTACTGGAAAAGTTAGATTTAAGCTTTCAAATACAGATTTTAATTGTAACCAATATGCAACCTCTGCAGGACCTCCGATATAACATATATTTGGCAAAATATATTCTTGAAATATTGGTCTAAATAATACATTTGGGGAAAACTTTTCTGGATTATCATTAATATCATCTTGAATTTGTTCTAGACTCCATTTTTTTAAACCGTTTGATGTTTGAAAACCATTTTTCATTTCTATGATTCTTTCTCTTTTTCCATCATCAATATAAAACAGGTTAATTTCTCTTGGGTTTGCTTGAATATTATAATTCAATTCGTTTAACCTTTGTATTGATTTTTTAGATTGATTGAAAACAACCTTTTCGTTAATTTCCTTTTTGATAATATCGCAAAACAAGGTCTTTAAATTTTTATTATTTGCATCAATTATTATCAAACCATTTTTACGAAACAAAATATTAACAAGTTTTCTTGTTGAACCTGATAAATCAGTGGAATTCATATAGCATTCCCTGAATAATTCAATTATTTCGGTTGAATACGGAGAATCAGAAACATATTTTTCAAACTCGATGATAACATCATTAATTGAATCAAGTTTAAATTCACCTACAACTCCTGTCTGATTTGAAGACCATTTAAATTTACTTCCTTGAAAAGAAAAATTATTAATTTCCTCAAAATCGTGATCTTCTGAAGCCATCCAAAAAATTGGCACAAAATTAAATTTTGAATATTCCTTCTGCATTTTTTCACATAAATTGACAACAGAAATTATTTTATAAATAAAATACATTGGACCAGTAAGTAAATTTAACTGGTGACCCGTTGTTATAGTAAACGTTTTATTTTCAGCTAATTTTTTGATATTTGACTTTTGAAGTTCTGTTAATTGGATATCATTATATTGAATACCAATTTCTTTTACTAGCCTTTCTCTGAATTTATTATCATAATTTTTTGACTTGTAAGAAATTTGTTTATTTAGATTATCAAGACTTGGAAAATTGGTAATTAAATCAGAAAAGTCACCATTATTTGAGGCATATTCGATTAGTAGTTTACTAAAACCATCAACTTTATTGTATTCAATTTCTCTTAAACTCATATTAGACAAATATACTGAACTGTATAATTCTTTCTATATTTGTTAGTCCTATTATAATTCAATTTTTATGAAATCAATAATTAAATTTTTTATTCTCTTTGTTATTATTTCTGATGTCAATTGTCAAAATCTAAAATCACCTTCTGAATTTTTAGGTTATGAAATTGGAACTCAATTTTCAAGACATAGCCAAGTTGTGGATTATTTTGATCACATTGCTTCAGAAATGAATAAAAATGTATCAATTGTAAATTATGGAAAAACTTATGAAAGAAGACCTCTGTTCTATGCAGTTATTTCATCAGAAAAAAATATGTCAAAAATTGAAAATATTAGATTAAATAATATATCAGCCCTAGAAAAAAATATAGGTAAATCTAATGATGTAGCAATTGTATGGCTTAGCTACAATGTTCATGGTAATGAATCATCAACAACCGAAGCTTCAATGCAGACAATTTATGAGCTATTGACTGAAAGAGCAGATTTATTGGAAAACACAGTTGTTATTATTGACCCTTGTTTAAATCCTGATGGTAGAGATAGATATGCAAATTGGTATAATCAAACCAGAACAGTTCCTTACAATACAAATAAAATTTCAAAGGAACATAGTGAGCCATGGCCTGGAGGTAGAGCTAATCACTACTTATTTGATTTAAATAGAGACTGGGCTTGGATTACACAGATTGAGTCTCAAAATAGGTTAAAAGAATATCATAAATGGTTGCCACATGTTCACGCAGATTTTCATGAACAAGGTATAAATGAACCATTTTACTTTGCTCCAGCTGCTGAACCATATCATGAGGTTATTACCAAATGGCAAAGGGATTTTCAACATATGATAGGGAAAAATAATGCAAAATATTTTGACGAAAACGGTTGGCTATATTTTACTAAGGAGTTTTTTGACTTATTATACCCCAGCTATGGTGACACATACCCAACTTACTTGGGGGCTATTGGTATGACTTATGAACAAGCTGGTGGAGGTGTCGCTGGGCTTGGAATATTAAATTCTGAAGGTAAAAATTTAACTCTTGTTGATCGTGTAAGACATAATACAGTAGCAGGTATATCTACTATTGAAATATCATCCGCCAACTCAAAAAAACTAAATGAGGAATTTAACAAGTTTTTTATTAATAACAATAATGTGAACTATATTGTAAATGGAGATAGTGATAAAATAAATCAATTATCAGAGTTTTTGGGTAAACATAAAATTGATTTTTATTCCCCAAAAGTTCAAAAGTTAAGTGCATTTAGTTACAATAAAAATAAATCTGTAAGTTACAGAACTTCATCGGGTGACCTAGTTATACCAAATTATCAAGCCAAGGGAAAGCTTGTAGATGTATTATTTGAAAGAAACACAAAACTTAGTGACTCAATAACATACGATATAACTGCATGGAGCTTGCCTTTTGTTTACGGTCTTAACGGATACAGCACTGAAAATAAAGTTAATATAAGTGAATATCTAGAAAGTAAAATTGATAATAGTTTAGATAAAAATGCCATAGCTTATGCAGGAGATTGGAACCACATGAATGATGCAAGATTTTTGTCTGGCTTAATGAATAATAAAATTAAGGTTAGATATAATGAGAAATTTATAAAGAATGGTGAAGTACATCTACCAAGAGGATCATATATTATATATAAAGGTGATCAAATAATAAAAAATTATGATGAAGTAATATTAAGTCTCGCAAAGAAAAATAAAATAAAGCTTAATAATATTTACACTGGTATGTCCGAAATTGGCCCTGATCTAGGCTCTGAATCTGTAAAACTTGTTAGAAAAAGAAAAGTAGCAATCATTTCAGGTGAGGATAATGATAATATGGTATCATCACTTAACTATGGAGCAATTTGGCACTTCTTTGAACAAGAAATTAAGTATCCTCTCACTCATCTTAATATTCAAAATTTTGAAGATATTGAATTGGATGAGTTTGACACTTTAATTATTCCTAGTGGATATTACGGTTCATTAGGAAATGAAACTAATCTAGAAAAAATTAAGTTATGGATTTCTAAAGGTGGTAATCTAATTGCTTTTGAAAATGCAATTAGAATTTTCACAAATAAAGACGGGTTTTCTGTTAAAGTAAAAAGAAATGAAACTGAAAGAAATAAAGATGTTAAATTTGAAGATTTAAAGAGGGAAAGAATCCAAAATTATCTTTCTGGCGCAATATTTAAAGTAAATATTGATAATACTCACCCACTGGCATACGGCTACGAAAATGAATATTATTCGCTAAAAACATCATCCTCGACATATGATAAATTAAAAAGAGGCTTTAATGTTGGTAAAATTGATGATGATGAAAACTCAATAATAGGATTTGTCGGAGATAATATTAAGGATAACTTTAAGAATTCTCTAGTCTTTGGTCATGAGAGAATCGGAAGAGGCAATGTCATTTATTTTGCTGATAACGTTCTATTTAGAAATTTTTGGGAAAATGGAAAATTATTTTTGGTAAACTCTATTTTTTATATAAACTAAACTTCAGCGTATAAATCAAAATCCGAAGCTTCTATTATCTTGGCATTGACAAACTGCCCTACTCTTAAGAAATTTGATTTAGCTTCTATAAGTACTTCGTTATCAACATCTGGCGAATCATATTGTGTTCTGCCAACATAATAACTACCTCTTTTTCTGTCAATAAGAACCCTAAATGTTTGTCCAATTTTATTTTGATTTAATTCCCAGGAAATTTGTGATTGAATTTCCATTATTTGATTTAATCTTTCATGTTTTATTTCTTCTGGAACATCGTCAATAAGATTGTAAGCACCAGTGTTTTCTTCATGAGAATAAGTAAAACATCCTAGCCTATCAAATTTGGATTTCATAACCCATTTTTTCAACAAATCAAAATCCTCGTTTGTTTCACCAGGATAACCAACAATTAAAGTTGTTCTTATCGCTATTCCTGGGACTTTATTTCTAAAAATTTGAAGAAGGTTGTTAATTTTATCCATCGAAGCCCCTCTCTTCATAGATTTCAAAATTTTATCAGAAATATGTTGTAATGGAATATCAATATAATTACAGATTTTAGGTTCTGAATTAATAACCTCAAGAACATCTAAAGGAAATCCGTTTGGAAATGCATAATGAAGTCTTATCCACTCAATTCCTTCAACTTTTACAAGCTCTTTTAATAGTTTTGATAATTTCCTTTTACCATATAAGTCAATTCCATAGTATGTTGAATCTTGAGCTATCAAAATAAGTTCTTTTATACCCTTTTCTGCTAAAATCTTTACCTCTTTTACAAGATCTTCAATGGGAATACTTTTATGTTTTCCTCTCATAAGCGGAATTGCACAGAAACTACATGGTCTGTCACAACCCTCTGAGATTTTTAGATAAGCATAATTTTTGGGTGTTGTTAAGAGTCTCTCACCAATTAATTCATGTTTATAATCAGCACCTAGATGTTTAAGTAAAGATGGCATTTCTGTTGTTCCAAAATATTCATCAACGTCAGGAATCTCTTTTTTTAAATCAGGTTTATATCTTTCACTAAGACAACCAGTAACAAAAACTTTATCAATCAATCCCTCATTTTTCTTCTTAACATTTTCTAAAATAGTATCAATACTTTGTTGTTTAGCGTTATCTATAAAACCGCAAGTATTAATCACAACAATATTACCATCTTCTTCATGGACAACATTTTTATTATTTGATATAAGTTGACCCATAAGTACCTCTGAATCGTAAGTATTTTTACTACACCCAAGTGTAATAACATTTATTTTGTTATTATCTGAATATTTTGTTCTCAAATTCTAGTCAAAAAAGGAGTCAACAAATTCTAGTTTATCAAAGTCTTGAAGATCTTCAAGTGCCTCACCAACTCCAATATATTTTACAGGAATTTTAAATTCATCACTAATTCCTATTACTACGCCACCTTTTGCAGTTCCATCAAGTTTGGTAATTGCCAAAGAGCTAACTTCGGTAACATTGGTAAATTCTTTTGCTTGAATAAATGCATTTTGGCCAGTTGAACCATCTAAAACCAACATAACATCATGAGGAGCATTATCAATTACTTTATCCATTACTCTTTTTATTTTAGATAGCTCATTCATTAAATTAACTTTATTATGAAGTCTTCCGGCTGTATCGATTAATACAACATCTGCATTGTTAGATTTAGCGTAATTTAAAGTGTCAAAAGCAACAGAAGCTGGGTCACTACCCATTTGCTGCTTAACTATAGGCACATCAACTCTTTCAGCCCAAGTCACTAGTTGATCAATAGCAGCTGCTCTAAAAGTGTCAGCAGCTCCAATTACAACATTTAGACCTATTTTTTTATACTTGTTAGCTAATTTTCCTATAGTAGTAGTTTTACCTACACCATTAACTCCAACAACCATAATTACGTATGGTTTATGGCTAAAAGAAGTATTTGTCTCGTTTAGTTCATCTTCGTTTTCGATAAGTAAAGATGCTATCTCAGCTTTTAAAAGAATATTTAGTTCACTTAAATTTGAATATTTTTCTTCTGCAACTCTTGATTCAATTTTATCAATAATTTTTAAAGTAGTACTGACCCCCACATCACTGGAAATTAAAACCTCTTCTAAATTGTCTAGAACTGCTGAATCAATTTTAGATTTTCCAGCAACTAACTTATTTAATTTTGAAAAAAATGACTGATTTGACTTTTTTAAACCTTTGTTTAAAGAATCCTTTTTTTTCTTAGAAAATATTTTTTT
>CABYIO010000023.1 GCA_902519075.1 uncultured Bacteroidota bacterium
TCAACTAGCTCTACATTATTGTAATTGTTATTAATAATAATGTTTCTTGGAACAGACAAATCAACTAAAATTATTTTTTTATTTCTTTTTGAATCAATATGCAAGAGATCTTTATCGGTAAGAAGAGGTTTTTTGGATGATGTACTAAAAATAATAATATCCACTGATTCTAGTTTGCTTTTCCATTCTGAGAATTTTACCAGATTTAAGTCAAACTTTTCAAGTAGGTGAGTGGTATTTGCTTCAGTTCTATTGGTTATATATATTTTTCCAAACTTTTTTGAGAAAAGTTGCTTGATTGAAAGCTTTGAAGTTCTACCTGCTCCAACACATAATATTGATAAATCCTCAGAGTTGTCAATATTTCCTATTTGATCAATAGCAGCTGAACTCACAGAAATTCCACCTTTGTCAATTTCGGTATTTGTTCTTATAAATTTACTGGCTTCTAATGACTTTTGAATCATTCTTTCAATAGCTGGGCTTAACATTTTGTTGTCTTTACAAATATTGTAAGAAGCTTTTATTTGTTCCACAATTTGGAATTCACCAATTATCATTGATTCAAGTCCACTGGACAACCTGAACAGATGTTCTGAAATTTCAAAAGAACCCTCTTTTTTCTTGATGTATGGTCTCAATCCATCATTAAACCTTTTTAGCTTGCTTAGGGTCATAATAACTGAGTGATATATTTTGTTATGACTTGCTTGATTTTTAGCTGTTTCAAAATAAAGCTCGGTTCTATTACAAGTTGAGATGATAAAGAGGCCTTTTAGCGTTACTCTTTCATTAATTTTATTAAATATTTTTTGATACTCTTCAGGATATATGTAAAATAGTTCGCGGATTTTTATCGGTGCTATTTTGTAATTTAAACTTATTAATCCTAACATAAAGGTATATGATTTTGCAAATATAAATGCAAATTTTATATTTAAAGTAACGCTAGAAGTTCTTTTATTTTGTTAAGAGTTCAATCTGTTAATTGATTTTGATTCTAAATAATATATCGTTTACAGATATATTTGTAACACATGCTAAAGTTGTTTTATTTTTTTCTATTTTTATTTAGATTGAATCTAAATTAAATTATATATTTGCAACTTGAAATTTAAAAATTTAATCAAATTATGAAAAATCTAATTTATAAGTCAATGTTATTATCATTGGCAATTTTTGTTTTCTCATGTGACAATGATGACAACGATAATGATAACGGCGGTAATAATATTGTTGCGCCTACGTCATACGAGTTTACAAGAGACGGAGAATCTTCTGTTAGCTTCTCTGGACAAACAACAAGATTAACTCAAGCCGAAGAATTATACGCTGCATTAAATTCAAGTGAAGCTACTGAAAGTGGTTTAGACTTAATGTTTAATGGAGATGCTAATGGTTCAGCTGGTTTTGCAGATGCATCTTTAAATGGAACATCAAAAATAATTGGTAGTAAAACCGCTGCATCAACTTTAGCTGGTAGTGCTACCACTAAACAAATGTTTGATGATATGATTTTAGATTATGCTAATAATGTAGTTCCTAATTGGACAAGTGATGCAGGACCTGGTCAGCCAGGTGCAATTTCAAGTCCTGATGGATCTTCAACTTATCATTTAAATGGTGTAGGTCAAGAAATTGATCAGCTATTTTTTAAGGGATTAATTGGTGCCTTTACGCTAGATCAAATCGTGAACAACTACATCCACCCAAATCAGCTAGATTCTGGAACTAGAATTGATGATAACGATAATGACGTTCTTTCTGGTGATAATAATTATACTGATATGGAGCATAAATGGGATGAAGGTTTTGGATACTTATATGGCCTTGAAGGTGATAATTTGTCTAACGCTGGTGCTAGTCCATCCGGTTCTGGAAGTTTATTAATGAAATACTTCAAGAAAGTAAATGATGAAGGTGGATACGAGCCAGGAATTGGTCAAGTTGTATATGACGCATTCATCATGGGTAGAACAGCTATTGTTAATAATGATTATGATCTTAGGGATCAACAAGCTGCTATAATCAAAGTTGAATTATCAAAAGTTATTGGTTACTATGCAATTCATTACATGAATGACTATGTAGCTAAGTTAGAAGCTGGTAATGTTGCTAAGGCACATCACTCACTTTCAGAGGGATGGGGATTCCTTTTAAGTTTACAATTTACTAATAATGGAAATGATGAGCCATTTATGGACAAAGCTACTGTAGAGTACTTTTTAGCCAACTATATGGGTGATTTCCACAATATGAATCCAGGTGTATTAACTGCACCTGCATCATCACAGTATCCTGGAATGATTGCTTTAGTAAAACAAGCATTCGAGGCTAACGGTGTTACTTTAAACATTGACTAAAAACTTGATTAAGTTGGTGAAAGTTTTGCCAATTTATTTTTTTTGTTTTCTAAATTTTGAGACGGAAACAGCATTTATTGCTGTTTCCTCTCTATTTTATATAAAGTTATGAGATTTAATTACTTAATTATTTTATTTTTTATCACGCTTTTATCAATTTCTTGTACTGAAAATGACAATAATTCAAGCTCTGATAATTATGATAGAGCATCATTACTTAGTAATGTAGTCGATAATATTATAATTCCTGCGCATCAAAATTTTGATAATGAATTAGAGCTATTTGAGTCAACTGTCAATTCATTTAATGAGGACAGATCTATTTCAAATTTCGAAATTATGCAGGATCAATTTATTGAAGCCTACAAAGCATGGCAATACATAGAAATGTTCAATATTGGATACGCTGAAGAAATATTTTATGCATCAAAAATGAATATTTATCCTGCAAATACCACAAGAATTTCAGAAAATATCAATTCTGATAATATCGATTTAGATGGAAATTCAAATCAGTTTTCGGCTCAGGGATTTCCTGCTATTGACTATTTATTACATGGTTTAGCAGAAAATAATACTCAAATTCTAAATATTTATACATCTGATAATAACTTAACCTTTTCATATTTAAACTTATTGGTTGCAAAGATGATTCAGAATACTGATTCCGTAATTAATTATTGGCAGACTAATAGACAGGATTTTATAAATTCAACGGGTAATACATCTAGCTCTAGTTTAAATATGCTAGCCAATGATTTTGTTTATTACTATGAAAAAGGTCTTAGGGCAAACAAAATTGGTATACCTGCAGGTGTTTGGTCCGGCGAATTACCACAAAATGTTGAGGCATACTATAAGTCTGATATTTCTAAAATATTAGCAATTGAAGGACTGCAAGCAAGTGCGGATTTTTTCAAGGGAATCCATTTTGGAGATAGTCAAACTAACGGTGAAGGTCTTTACGATTATTTATCTTATTTAGATGACACTAATTATTCAGACTCTACAATGTTTGTTGGATTGCAAGACGATATAGTTGATTCATTTGATAACTCTATGGTTAAGCTAAATCAATTAAATGACAATTTTGCTTTACAAATAGAAACTGATAACATGAAAATGTTAGAAGCATATGATGCCATTCAGCATGGGGTAGTAAGGCTCAAAACAAATATGTTGTCAATTTTAGGTATATCAGTTGACTACTACGATGCTGATGGAGACTAGAGAGTAAGCCAAAATGATTAATAAATTACTTGAGTATTTTAAAAAAGAATCTCAACCTTATCCGCTAGCGCTATATAGGATTGGTTTTGGTATTCTTGTAATGTTTAGCCTATCCAGATTTGCTTTAAATGGGTGGATTGAATCTTTATATTTAGAACCAGATTTTCATTTTTCTTATTATGGTTTTTCTTGGGTAAAACCAATCGGTATTTATACTTATCTAGTTTTTTTGATATGCTTTTGTTCAGCATTATTTGTCACAATTGGATACAGATATAGATACGCTATAACAATACTTTTTTTAAGTTTCACGTATATCGAATTGATGGATAAGACAACTTATTTAAATCATTATTATTTGATAAGTTGTATTTCTTTTTTAATGATCTTCCTGCCGTGTGCTACCTGTTTTGCTATTGATAGTAGAAAGAATATTAAAATTCCTCAATGGACAATTGACTCATTAAAATTTTTAATAATAATAGTATACATCTATGCTGGTCTTGCAAAAATTAACTCTGATTGGTTGATACATGCGCAGCCATTAAAAATTTGGTTAAGAGCAAAATACACAATTCCAATAATAGGTGAAACTTTGCTACAAAAAAACTTTTCATACTATCTATTTAGCTGGGGTGGTATGATTTATGACTGTACAATACCTTTCTTATTATTGTATAAGAGAACTAGGTATTTTGCTTTTTTTATGGTTATAGTATTCCATATAATGACAAGAATTTTATTTCCACCGATTGGAATGTTTCCTTATATAATGATATTTAGTTGTATAATATTTTTTGATAGCGGTTTGCATAAAAAAATTCTTGACTTTATTAGATCTATTTTTAGATTAGAAATTAAAAATGATGAAAAATTCAATTCTGACTCTAAAAGTTACAAGGGAAATATGCTTATTATTCCAATAATATCAATATTTTTTATTTTTCAGATTATATCGCCCTTAAGAAGTGTCTTTTATCCAGGTGAGTTATTTTGGAATGAGCAGGGATACAGGTTTTCATGGAGGGTTATGCTTATCGAAAAAACTGGTTACACAACTTTCAAAGTTGTAGATAATAGTTCAAATAAATTTCAGCTTATAGATAATATGGAATTTCTTACTCCCTTTCAAGAAAAGCAAATGAGTTTTCAGCCTGATATGATTTTGGAGTATGCACATTATCTTGGAGATACATTTAAAAAAAGAGGTTTTAATGATGTTTCTGTATTTGCAGATAGTTATGTAACTCTTAATGGCAGACCGAGTAAAATATTTATCGATCCTAAAGTTGATTTATATAAACAAAAAAATGATTTAAAACATAAAACATGGATTATTCCAATAAAAGATGATATCAAAAGTTTACTTTAAAATATTACTTGTTTTTCTGCTCTTTTCAGAAACAATTATATCTCAACAAATTTTCTCAGGGTATATTATTGATGAACAGACTAATGAAACTATTAGTGGGGTAAAAATATACTCTAAATCTGATGGTCTTTTGGAAATTTCAGATGAAAAAGGGTTTTATTTATTTGAAGCTTACAAGAATGATTTGATCAGTTTTTATTTGGAAAACTATGAGTTAAATGAAAAAAAATTAGTTCAGAATGAAACCATCTATCTTAAACCACTATTCGAAAATTTAGATGAAATTGAAATTATTGTTAGAAATGAAAAGATTTTTTCACTTCAGAGATTAAATGCAGTTGAAGGCACTAGTATATTCGAAGGAAAGAAAAGTGAAGTTGTATTGGTTGATCAAAGTATGGCAAACCTAGCGAGTAATAATTCAAGACAGATTTACTCACAGGTGGCAGGTTTAAATATATTTCAAAATGATGATGCGGGTTTACAACTAAACATTGGTGGTAGAGGCTTGGACCCAAACAGAACATCAAATTTCAATACTAGACAAAATGGATACGATATAAGTGCTGATGTTTTGGGATACCCTGAGAGTTATTATACTCCACCGTCAGAGGGTCTGAGTAATATACAAATCGTTAGGGGAGCGGCTTCTTTGCAATATGGTACACAATTTGGTGGCTTAGTTAATTTTGTGATGAAAGAGCCAAAAAAAAATCAAAGACAAGAATTTATAATAAGAAACTCTATCGGTAGTAACAATTTATACACAAATTTTACAAGCTATAAAGGCTCTAAAAATAAATTTAGATACTATGCCTATTTTAATTTTAAGCAAGGTGATGGTTTCAGAGACAACTCTTATTTTAATTCGAAAAACTTTTTTATTAAAACAATTTATGATATCAATCAGGAATCAAAATTATCATTTGACCTAACCTATTTTACATACCTTACCCAACAAGCAGGAGGATTAAACGATCAAATGTTTTCAAACAATCCTTTTCAAAGTAATAGAGCGAGAAATTGGTTCAATGTTGACTGGCTATTATATAATTTGAGATATGATCATAAATTTGATACAAAAAAATCATTATCTGTCAGTTTCTTTGGGCTGAACGCAGTAAGAAATGCCCTCGGCTTTAGAGTAAATAGAGTTGATCAAGTTGATAATAATGGCCCACGTGACTTGATAAGTGGAGATTTTAATAATTTTGGCTTGGAGGCTAAGTTTTTAAATAATTATAAGCTATTTAATAAAGAATCAATTTTTGTATTAGGTTCAAAATTATATTATGCTACTAATTACAGTAGACAAGGTCCTGGATCAGATTTTTCAGATGCAGATTTTGATTTTTATAATGACAGTTTTCCTGCATATTCCAACCAATCAAACTACAAATATCCAAACAAGAATATTTCCGTTTTCGGCGAAAATATAATTAATATCAATGATGGGCTAACAATAACTCCAGGATTCAGATTAGAATATATAAATACTCAAGCTCGGGGTCAATTTGAAAGAATTATTCTGGATGCAGCACAAAATGTTATTCAGCACGATACTATTTTGGAAAACCGAAAGAATGAAAGATTGTTTTTGTTGACTGGAGTTGGTATTTCTCAAAAACTGGAAAATGACATAGAATTGTATGCTAATTATTCTCAAAATTATCGTTCTGTCACCTTTGCGGATATTAGTACTGTTAACCCAGCATACGCTATAGATCCCGAAATATTAGATGAAGAAGGTTATACTATTGATTTGGGATTAAGGGGTAACTATGATAATTTTTTTAGTTTTGACGCTAACATCTTTCATCTAGCTTACAACAACAGAATAGGCTTTGTTCAAAGATTATTTGATGATGGTAATGTTAAGGCATATAGAACAAATACTGGTGATGCTAATATTTATGGTTTGGAAAGTTTATTGGATATCAATCTAAAAAAAGTATTACAGCTTAATTCTGCGTACATATTTAATACATTTTTAAACCTTTCAATTATCGAATCTAACTATATAAAATCAGATGAACCTGGTGTAGAAGGTAAGGAAGTTGAGTTTGTCCCAAAATATAATATCAAGTATGGAATCAAATTTGGATATAAAAATTTCACATCTTACCTTCAATATTCATATTTAGAAAGTCAGTTCTCGGATTCTTCAAATTCATTAGAGTCTAATTTAAGTGGTGTAATAGGTCAAATACCAGCTTATGATATATTGGACTTATCTATGAATTATAAATTGGATAAAATTAAGTTTGAAACGGGTGTAAATAATATTTTAAATACTTCTTATTTCACGAGAAGGGCGACAGGATACCCAGGCCCTGGAATAATACCCTCCCCACCAAGAAATTATTACTTAACCATTCAATATAAATTTTAGAATGGAAAAAATTATAGTTGTATTTGATGGTTTTTGTGTATTGTGTAACAATTATGTAAGGTGGGTGTCAAAAAGAAATCCATCAAAAAATATATATTTTACCAATTTTGATAGTAACTATATAAAAAATAAACACCCAAAATTAAAGCTAGGAGATACTATATTTATTATTAGAAAGGACAATAAAATATTGCAGAGATCTAAAGCAATTAAATACTGCTTTAAATTCATTAGACTTAATTATTTTTTAAAAAGCTTAATTAGAATATCACCAAACTTTGTATTAGATATATTTTACCGACTTATAGCGAATAACAGATACTTTTTATTTGGTAAACTAGAAGTTTGTTCAATTCCGGATGATATAAATCAAGAAAACATCTTGTTTTAATCAAATGTTGTAGCTCCTTGGTTTGGCTGATATACATAATTAAATGTATAATACCTGCTTGGGTCAGTAAATGCATCAGGATTCTCAGGTGCGCCTAAATAATAACTTAAAATTTCTACTTTCGCATACTTGTTGTCATGAGTTCTAAATACCAAGATTTTTCCTGGAGTTGGACTAATTAGAAAAGTTGGTGAACCTGAATAAGTATACCATCCATTTCCACTTCCAGTCGGGATAGCATAGCCACTCTCTGAATCTTGTGTTAATAAGGTGGTGTCAATTAACAGCATTTCATCCATTGTGCCTTCAAAAATATAGGCAGCTGCATCCCCATTTCTTTCTGGTTCATCATCAGTCCCTAATGAAACACCCCCATTAACAATAATTGATGTTCCTCTGAATCCGATGTCCCAATTAGTTTCACTTTCTGTTTGAACTCCATCTTCAAAATTAAATTTTGTAAATGGTCCAGAAATTGATTGGCCTTGACTTCCTTCTTGGGGTGCATAAAGGTCTTCAACAGTTATACTTACAGTGTCAATTCCAATATTATTATCATCTTCACAGCTAAAAGAGAATAATAAAATAATATAGATAGTAAAAGATTTTATTTTTTTCATAATTGTTAATTTATATTATAACCAACTCGGCAAAAGTAAATTCTTCCGCTTAAATTTGAAATATTTTCTGAATCTAAATAATTAAAAATATTTTCTATTCCTGCTGACAAAGTTAATTTCGAATTTATAATCTTGTTTATATTTACATTTCCAGTAAGATGTCCATTTACAAACTTGTCATATTTATCTAAATAATTGTTGGAATTACTATCATACAAACCATATTTGCTTCTGTATTTAAATCTCAGGTTTGCACTGAAATTTTTGTCAAGATTATTGTAATTAATCTTAATTACACCCATGTGTCTTGATCTGTTATATAAACCAAAATAGTCTTTTTTATTCAGTCTGAAAGCAGGAGATGTAGGTGTTAATCTTGCATATACTTCACCATTTTCAAATGCTTTTCTAGCGTCTAGGTCGTATGCATATAATAGCTGATATCCAATAGAAAAGCTAAAATAGTTATCAGCTTTATATTTTGTATTAATATCAAAACCAAAAGTTGAAACATTATTTACATTATAGTATGAAAATACATTTTGACCGTTTGTTTTATTTGCAATTACACGATAATCAATTAGGTTTTTGGCTGAATTACTAAAAAGATTGGTGGATAAACTAATTTTTTCATCTATATCTCTGTCATATCCAATATTTACTCCAAAAGAACTTTCTGGACTTAGTGGGTCTTCAAATTCATCAATAGGAACAATAATATTTGCAATTTGACCCTCATCAATCAGCTGATTTAAGACATCTTCAACTACGTTATAGCCAATTACAGTGTAGCCAACTGTTGAATTGGAGAAATTGAAATATAGTTGTCTAAAATCAGGTGTTTTATAACCATACCCTGTGGAAATCTTTATAGATTCGTTATTTTGTATTTTGTAAATACCTGAGAATTTTGGACTAACCTGTGATTTATATTCTTTGTACTTGTCAAATCTTCCACCTAATATTAAGTTAATCTTTTCATTCGGATTATAATCGTATTGAAAATAAATAAATGGTGAGTTTTGTTTTGGTTCTATTTCAAAATATGTTCTGTTTAAAGTTTCATATTCATTACCCAAACCAAATACAAATTCCTTTTTATTATTAATCTTATAAACTGTCTTAATTTCGGGTTTTAAAAATATCTGATCATAAAAACTTTCACTGAATCTATTACCTTGTTCATCATCTAAAAATTCATCACCAAAATAAGATGTAAAATATACTTCAAAATCAGTCCTAATATTCTCTGATTTGTGACTTATTGTAAAATTTATATTATCCTCAGATGTGAAAGTTTCTCCACTCAATGAGTTGGGGGCTATGTTATCGATTAGTTGAGTATAGTATCTTGCATTAATTTTAATTTTTAAACTTTCACCTATGTCTTGTCCTAACTTAACCTGAAGAGTGTTTGTTTTGAATTTATTCACCGTATTTAATCCATCATCTTCAATTAAATCATACCCATTACTGGAATAATTATTGAAAAAAACTGAGCTATAAAAATTATTCTTTTTGTAGCTAAAAAGGATATTGTTATCAAAAGTATTGTGTGTCTCGTAAGAGGTTATCAAATTACCTTTTAATCCAGTTTTTGGTTCTTCCGTAATAATATTTATAACACCAGCAAATGCATTATTTCCATAAAGACTGGATGATGGTCCGCGAACAATTTCTATTTGCTTTATATTTCCAACAGAAATTCTATTTAAGTCTAAAGTGCCAGCTGATCTACCAATTAGAGGTTGATTGTCAATAAGGATTAAAGTATATTCTGAATCAAGCCCTTGCATCTGAATTCCTTCACCGCCACCAAAATCAGAAACAGTTATTAAACCTAGTTCTTCATTAATAACATCAGATAATCTGGTTGCGTTTGTTTTTTCTATTTCACTTTTTTTTATGATTGATACATTTAAAGGAAGTGATGAAAAAACTCTTTCTGTTTTTGTTGCGGTTATGATAATTTCGTCAAGATTATTATTAGTTGTGTCAATTTTAGAGTTAGTCGGTTGACCCAACATAAATTTTGAGAAAAAAATTAAAATAAAATAAAAGATAACTTTTTTGATCAAAATTAAGATTTTAGATAAATATAATTAGCGTAATTTAATTAATAATAACGATTAAAGTTCTTTTATTTGGTATAAAGTTCGTTCAGTAATCAAATGTGTATTAATTGGAAAGTATCGAGGGAAGGTATGGGTAAAAAAAGTGACCTGGCTGGGGCTCGAACCCAGGACCCTCTCCTTAAAAGGGAGATGCTCTACCAACTGAGCTACCAGGTCAAATTTAATTACTTTGAGGCTGCAAATATAAAATGTTTAATTTATATTACAATGCTTTTAAGAAAGAATTAATGAATATAGTTTTAATCGGATATATGGGGTCTGGAAAATCTTTAATAGGCTCTCATTTAGCTAAAAAAATTGACTATAAATTCATTGATTTAGATCAATATATAGAAAAAAATGAGGCCTGTTCAATTTCTAAAATATTTGAAGATTCAGGTGATATATATTTTAGAAAAATAGAAACTAAGTATTTAATTAAATGTCTTTTTGAAAACAATAATATTGTTCTTTCTCTCGGAGGTGGTACACCATGTTATAATGATAATTTAACACATATTAATTCAATTAATAATACTTCCATTTATTTAAAAAACAACAATGTTGAACTATCTAAAAGACTATATAAAAGCAATAATAATAGACCTCTTATTTCAGCAATTAAATCTGAAAAAAAAATGATTGAATTTGTTTCAAAGCATCTATTTGAGCGAGAGGTGTATTACAATAAGGCAAATGTTACTATTGATTGCTACAAAAAGGATACTGATGCTATTTGTGATCATATAATTTCAAATCTAAACTAAGAAGGCTTCAATTTTTTTTTCATCTATAACTACCTCAACTTTACTTTGAATTGAGGTTGAGAGTGACAATCCTTTAAAATCAGCTTTTATTGGATATTTTTTATGATTTCTGTCTACCAAAACAGCTGTCTTTAAGCTTTTGATTTTAGTATTTAAAAAATATTTTACTGAATACATTAATGTAGCTCCAGAGTTTAAAACATCGTCAATTACAACTAAAGATTTGTTTTGGTAGTCTTCAAAATTTAGTGATGTCGATATATCATTTAGAGGATTTTTTTTATCAATTTTTACTTCACATAATTTAATATTGATTTCAGAAATTTTGCTTATTTCTTGAGATATTTTTTCTGCAATAATGAATCCATTTAAATCGATACCAGCAATAATAATTTCATCTTGATCAATATTTGATTCAAGTATTTGAAGAGAAATTCTTCGTATCTTTTTTTTAATTGATTGATAATCTAAAATTTTTTTCTTGTCCATAAAAGATTGTTAAATAAATAAAATATATCCTTTATAATTGTATTTTTGCTGACAAAGTTAAATTAATCTATGAAATTTAAACTATATATTCTTTTAATCGCAATTTTATCACTCGGTTTTTCATGCGGTGATGACGATGATGATGGTGTTATTGAGGTTCCGGAAGCGGATAGAACGGAGCAACAAGTCATAGATAATGATTCATTAGTGACCTTTTTGCAGTCTCATTACGTTGATTCGTCACTTTTGACAAATAACTCTACAATTCTTCTTAATGAAATTGAGATTAGTCAATTGCCTGAGAATGGAGAATTACCAAACCCAAATCAAAACTCTTTACTTATTGATATGGTTGAAACCTTAACTACAACATACTTCGATGTAGAATATGAATATTATATTTTGAAAATCAATCAAGGCGGTTCAGAAAACTCACCTAATTTTTCTGATAAAGTCAGGGTATCTTATGAAGGTGCTTTAATGGATGACACAGTATTTGATAGTTCATCAACTCCAGTAGATTTTGATCTTACCTCAACAATTGCTGGTTGGGGAAGGGTTTTGCCAGAATATAATAATGCTGAGGATTTTGTGATTAATTCAGACGGTACCGTTACATATAACAATCCAGGAATAGGTATTATGTTTCTACCTTCAGGTTTAGGTTACTATTCTGCTGCTGCAGGCTCTGTTCCTGTATATTCTAATTTAATTTTTAAGTTTAAGGTTTTCCAATCTGAAGTAAATGACCATGATTTTGATAATGTTCCATCTCATTTAGAAGATCTTGATGGAGATTACGATTTAACCAACGATGATACTGATGAAGATACATTTGCTGATTTTGTTGATTCTGATGATGATAATGATGGAACTTTGACAATTGATGAGGATTTAGAACCTGATTCTGATTTAACTGTTGATAGAGATGGAGATGGTGATCCAACAAATGATATTGGAGATGGTGATCCAACTAATGATGATACAGACGGAGACGGTATTCCTAATTATCTAGATCCGGATGATACAGCGTCACGTGACGACTAATATTATTTATTTGAATTAAGAAAAGAATGAGCTCTTATAATTGATTTTCTTCTAATTTGTACCAGATCCCCTCTAGGCCCACCTCTTCTAAATTCATCTGGATCTGACTGCTTCAAATAAAGACCAAGTGATCTTTCGTTAAAAACTATTTTAAATTCATCTGAGTAGTCAGATGTATAATATACATCACCCTTTATTTTAGCAAATTCAATTATGAATTTTTTATTCTGCTGGACTCCTTTGTTAACTATTTTACTTGAAGCTACATCTTCAATAGATATTTCATTTGGAATGGCTTTATTAACTATAGATTTTGAAGCAGTTGTAATATAGGCTTGCATTAATTTATTCCATTCATTTTTGGTAAACAATTTCCATTTTAATTTGCTATAGTCGACACCATATTGATTTGACCAGCCATTGCTTAGGAATGCAAACAATATATACTTATTACGTGTGTCAAGATCCTTAATTTCAAAAGTAACAATACCTACACTTGAAAGGTCTTTCATTTTTGTACCCTTTAAAGATCCAGTTTTTAACTCAAAATTAATCAAGTCAGGGTATGCTGTTAAAACCTCTTCAACTGCTTTTTGTTCAAGTTGCTCTTTTAGTTGTTCAATCGCCGCGATTCCCGCTCCGATTGCAAGTATACCTGCTGCAGCTGCAGCTGCTCCATCATTGTTTTGAGACTTTGCACTTGATGGAAATAGTAAAGCAGCAATCAATGCCAGTGTAAATAATTTTTTCATAATTAGTTTGTTTATTAGTTTTTTGGTTTGTTTATGGAATTTATAAAAATTATTATTTCCTAGAAATAACTTTTTTAACTTTATCTACAATTGAATTAGCACTCAAACCGTATTTTTCCATTAATTGTGCCGGTGTGCCAGACTCACCAAAAGTATCTTTTGTAGCAACAAATTCTTGCGGTAGAGGTAAATTTTTTGATAAAACTCTAGAAATACTTTCGCCTAGACCACCAAGAAAATTGTGTTCTTCAGCTGAAACAATACATCTGGTTTTTTCAACTGATTCTAGAATTATTTTTTCATCTAAAGGTTTAATAGTGTGAATATTAATTACTTCAACACTAATTCCAGATTTATTTAAAATTTTAGCAGCTTCTAAAGATTCCCAAACAAGATGACCTGTCGCGGCTATAGTTACATCTGATCCGTCTATCAATTTAATTCCTTTTCCTATTTCAAACTTTTGATTTGGATCGGTAAACACAGGAACTTTTGGTCTACCAAACCTTAAATAAACTGGCCCTTTATGATCAGCAATTGCAATTGTAGCAGCTTTTGTTTGGTTGTAATCACATGTATTTATTACAGTCATACCTGGAAGCATTTTCATCATACCTATATCTTCAAGAATTTGATGTGTTGCACCATCTTCACCTAGAGTTATTCCAGCATGTGATGCACAAATTTTCACGTTTTTACCAGAATATGCTATAGATTGCCTTATCTGGTCATAAACTCTTCCAGTTGAAAAATTAGCAAAAGTTCCTGTGAAAGGAATTTTTCCACCAATTGTTAGGCCTGCAGCTATGCCCATCATATTAGCTTCAGCTATTCCTACCTGAAAAAACCTATCGGGATGATTATTTTTAAACTCATTCATTTTAAGAGAACCGGTTAAGTCAGCACATAAAGCAACTACATTTTTATTTTTTTGTCCTAGTTCAGTAAGACCATCACCGAAACCACTTCTTGTATCTTTTTTTTCTGTGTATGTGTACTCTTTCATATTAGTAGTCGCCAAGTGTTTCCTCATTTTGACTTAAACCTATTTCCAATTGTTCATCATTTGGAGCTTTTCCATGCCATTCATGAGTATGCATCATAAAATCAACTCCATTACCCATAACTGTCTTTAACAAAATACATATGGGTTTGTCTTTAAAACATTTCATTTTAGCTGATTCTAGTCTGTCCTTAATTTCACAAATATTATTTCCATCAACACATTCAATTACTTCCCAGCCAAAAGCAGTAAACTTATTTTTGATATCTCCTAAGTTTAATACATCATTTGTAGAACCATCAATTTGTTGTCCGTTTAAATCAACAGTGGCTATAATATTATCAACCTTATTGGAAGATGCAAACATTATAGCTTCCCAGTTTTGCCCTTCTTGTAATTCGCCATCGCCCATCAGGCAATAAACCAAATTATTATCATGATTTAATTTTTTTGATAATGCAGCGCCAATTGCTACTGACAAACCTTGACCTAATGAACCGGAGGCAATTCTCACTCCTGGAAGACCTTCGTGTGTTGTTGGATGTCCTTGAAGTCTTGAATTAATTAATCTAAATGTGTTAAGTTCGTTTACATCAAAGTATCCACATCTAGCTAAAACACTGTAAAATACTGGAGATATATGACCGTTACTCAAAAAAAATATATCTTCATCAATACCATCCATAGAAAAGTTTTTATTTCTTTTCATTTCAGAATTGAATAGAGTAACCATAAACTCTGTACAACCAAGAGAGCCACCAGGATGACCAGAGTTAACTTTATGAACCATTCTAAGAATATCTCTTCTGGTTTGAACAGCTATTTTTTCAAGAGTTTTTATGTCAGACATTGTGAATTTCTATGAGTTGGCAATTTAATTTAATGTGTTTCATTAATAAAATTATTTAATATGCATTTATTAACAATTAGACTTTTTTAGTAACATGAATCTTTTGTGAGACTAACTTAATTATATTTGTCAATATATGAATCCGACTTTTGAATTAGAACATAAGGATAGTTTAACAAAAGCAAGAGCCTGTAAAATCAAAACAAGTCATGGTGAAATTAATACACCTGTTTTTATGCCTGTTGGTACACAAGGAACGGTTAAAGGGGTTCACCAAAAAGAGCTTGAAGATGAGATAAAAGCTGATATCATATTAGGTAATACATATCATCTTTATTTGAGACCTGGTGTTGAAATTATTGAAAAAGCAGGGGGTATCCATAAATTTATAAATTGGGAAAAAAACATTTTAACAGATTCCGGAGGCTATCAGGTTTACTCTTTAGCTTCAAACAGGAAGATAACAGAAGAAGGTGTTCAGTTTAAAAGTCATATTGATGGAAGTAAACATTTTTTTTCTCCTGAAGAAGCAATTGATATTCAAAAATCTATTGGGGCTGATATAATAATGGCTTTTGATGAATGCCCTCCATATCCATGTGATTATAATTATGCAAAAAACTCTATGAATCTAACTCATAGGTGGCTTGATAGGTGTATAAGTAGGTTTAATAACACTCCTGCTAAATATAACTACAAACAAATGTTTTTCCCTATTGTTCAAGGAGGTACATATAAGGATTTAAGAAAAACTTCAGCTGATTATATTTCATTAAAAAATTGCTTTGGAAATGCCATTGGTGGTCTTTCTGTTGGAGAACCACATGATGAAATGTATGAAATGACTTCTGTTGTTTGTGATATTTTACCTGAAGATAAACCAAGGTATTTAATGGGTGTAGGAACTCCGGTTAATTTACTTGAGAATATTGCTTTAGGAATTGATATGTTTGACTGTGTAATGCCAACAAGGAATGGAAGAAATGGTATGTTGTTTACTTCTGAAGGCATAATAAATATAAAGAATAAGAAATGGGAGTTTGATTATTCATTATTGGATGAGAATGGTAGAACATGGGTTGATAAAACATATTCAAAATCTTATTTGAGACATTTATTTTCGGTAAATGAAATGTTGGGAAGACAAATTGCTTCAATACACAATTTGGGTTTCTATTGTTTTTTAATGAGTGAAGCAAGAAAAAAAATAATTGAAGGAGATTTTTTAAATTGGAAAGATAAAATGGTAAAAAAATTAAACAACAGATTATAATTGAATAAAATTGATAGTTACATATTAAAAAAGTTTTTATTAACCTATGTGTTAATTCAAGCCTTGTTTGTTCCAATAGCAATAGTTGTAAACTTAGCTGATAATATTGATAAGCTGTTGGCTAAGCAGGTTCCACTTAATGAAATTCTTGATCATTACTATAATTTCAGTATTTATTTTTCTTCTAGCTTACTTCCTCTGTTTTTATTTCTTGCTATAACTTGGTTCACATCAAAATTATCTTCAAATTCTGAGATTATTGCTTTGTATTCTTCAGGTGTTTCCGTAAGAAGAATTCTTCAGCCCTACATGTTAGGATCATTAATTATTGCTGTTTTTTCACTATTAACAGGGATGTTTGTTGTACCTGAATCAACAAAAAAATATAATGACTTTTCTTACAAGTATTTAAAAGGAAATAGGAAAGCAGTTGACAATAAAAACATATTCAGGAAGATCAATGAAAATGAATATATTTTTTTAACTCAGTTTAATCAAAATAATAATGTTGGAACTAATTTTACTTTAGAAAACTTTAAAGGTGAAAAGTTGAATTTTAAAATTAGTTCGACCAGTATCAGATTTATTCCAGATCTAGATAAATTTAGGTTAAACAACTACACAAAAAGAATAGTTACAGATTCTATTGATATTTTAGAAAATCGAAGAACTTTTGACACAATTTTTTCTTTTAGTGTTGATGACTTAACCCCCTTAAACTATGTAGCTGAATCTTTAAACTATAATGAGCTTGTTAATTTCATAGATATAGAAAAGAGTAGGGGTTCAACTAATATTGAAAGGTATTTAGTTGTTAAATATAAAAAATGGAGTATTCCATTTTCAATTTTTATTTTGACTTTAATAGGATTTTCTGTTGCGGCAGAAAAAAGAAGAGGGGGTACAGGTGTTAATTTAGCTTTTGGAATATGTGTTGCCATGGTTTATGTATTTTTTGATAAAATTTTTGGTGTATTAGCTCAACAATCTGATTTATCTCCTTTAATTGCAGTATGGCTTCCTAATATTCTTTTTGGAATTTTAGCAATTTATTTAGTTTACAATGCAAAAAAATAATTTAAAGCATTTCATTCACCTACATTTCTTAGTATTTATCGCTGGTTTTACAGCAATATTGGGAGAACTAATAGTTAATTCTTCTGAGGTTATTGTTTGGCATAGAATGTTCATAGGCTCAATATTATTAGGACTATACATACTTTTGAGTAAAAAAAGCTTTAAAATTAACCTAAAGCTCTTTCTTAAATACTCTTTTTTAGGGCTAATAATAGCTTTACATTGGATTACATTTTTTGAAGCTATCGAACAATCTAATATTTCTGTTACCCTAGCAATGTTTTCTACAGCAGCTTTTTTCACATCATTTATTGAGCCTTTTATGTTCAAAAGAAAGGTGATTTTTTATGAGGTAGTTTTGGGTTTTGTGGTTGTAGGTGGGGTTTATATGATATTTAATGCTGAATTACAGTATCTAACTGGAATAATTCTAGGATTATTGTCAGCGTTTTTTGCATCTCTTTTTTCAGTTTTGAATGGTTTAATGATTAAAAAAAACAGTGCTTTTTCAATTTCGTTTTATGAATTTATTACTGGAATGTTTTTTATAACAATTTTTCTCATTTTTAACAATGATTTGTCATCAATAATGATAGATGATATATTTTCCCTTAATTATTTTTATATTTTTTTACTTGGTAGTATTTGTACTGCATACGCTTTTATGGCATCAGTATATTTACTTAAATTTATTTCTCCATATTCAGTTGTCTTAACATATAACCTAGAGCCTATATATGGAATAATAATGGCAGTCATATTTTTTGGAAATAATGAAAAAATGAGCTTCTCATTTTATATTGGACTTTTCTTAATTTTATTTTCAGTAATATTAAATATGTACATAAAAAAAAGAAATAATAAAGATTATAAGTAGTAACTTTTTTATATTTATATCAAATATTTACTAGATGAACTATCTTGATTTTGAAGAACCAATTAAAGAATTTGATATTCAGTTAAAAGAGTGTCTTGAGCTTGGTGAAAAATCCGGAATTGATGTAACTGAAACAAGTAATAAGATACGTTCAAAATTGAAGCAAACTATTAAAGATATTTACAACAATTTAACTCCTTGGCAAAAAGTTCAAATTTCTAGACATCCTGATAGACCCTATACTCTAGATTATATTAATAATATACTAGGAGAATCCTTTCTAGAATTACATGGTGATAGAAATTTCAGAGATGATAAAGCTATGGTTGGTGGTTTGGGAAAAATTGACAGTCAAACATTTATGTTTATCGGACAGCAAAAAGGCCATAATACAAAGGATAGGCAATACAGGAATTTTGGAATGGCTAATCCCGAAGGATACAGAAAAGCTTTAAGACTAATGAAAATGGCAGAAAAGTTTAATATCCCTGTTGTAACACTTATTGATACACCTGGTGCATATCCTGGTTTGGAGGCAGAAGAAAGAGGTCAGGGAGAAGCAATTGCAAGGAACATTTTAGAAATGACCAGATTATCTGTTCCAATAATTACAGTGATAATAGGTGAAGGTGCCTCAGGAGGCGCTTTAGGAATTGGTGTTGGAGATAAAGTTTTAATGTTAGAGAATACATGGTATTCAGTTATCTCGCCTGAATC
>CABYIO010000024.1 GCA_902519075.1 uncultured Bacteroidota bacterium
AATGTTTTAATGGCTTCTGTACTTGCTGAAGGAAAAACAACTATATATAATGCAGCTTGTGAACCTTACATTCAGCAATTATGCAAGCTTTTATGTAAAATGGGAGCAAAAATTGAAGGTGTAGGTTCAAATTTACTAGTTATTGAAGGAGTTAATTCTTTAGCTGGTGCAGATCACTCTGTATTACCAGATATGATTGAAATAGGAAGTTGGATTGGCTTGGCAGCTATGACAAAAAGTAACATCAGAATAAAAGATGTTAGTTGGGATAATCTTGGTGTTATTCCAAATGTTTTTAGATCTATCGGTATTTCCTTGATAAAAGAGGATGATGATATCGTTATTCCAGAGCACAAAAATGGATATGAAATTAGTAATTATATTGATGGCTCTATTTTATCAATTTCTGATGCACCATGGCCTGGTTTTAGTCCTGATTTACTTAGCATTATACTGGTTATTGCCACTCAAGCAAGGGGTAGTGTTTTAATTCATCAAAAAATGTTTGAAAGTAGACTATTCTTTGTTGATAAATTGATTGATATGGGTGCTAAGATAATTTTATGCGACCCACATCGTGCTACAGTTATAGGACATGATTTTAAATCTTCTTTAAAAGCTACAACCATGAGCTCACCTGATATTAGAGCAGGAATTTCATTACTAATCGCAGCCCTATCAGCGAAAGGTGAGTCTGTTATTCAAAACATAGAACAGATTGACAGAGGGTATGAAAATATTGATGATCGATTAAGGTCTTTAGGCGCCTCAATTGAAAGGATTTAATTTTGATTAATCGGAGGAGGACCATCAATCATTGGCTCATATACATGATCACCCTTTCTCATTAAAAATTCATCCTTTATTTCTTTAACAAGTTTATCACTCTTAAATAAGTCAGACATTGTAAAAGCCATCGCCTTTGATGCATAGATTGCACCTTTGTGACCAATACTCATCCCGCCGCAAGCTACTACAGCCCATGAGTGCCAAGGTGTTTCGTATGGTGCTGTTGTAACAGATAAATTAATATTTGGAACATTCCAGCTAACATCTCCAACATCAGTAGATCCGCCTCCCCCGTTAATTATGGTTTCTCTAATAGGGTATATCATACCATTTAAGCCAACTTGTGGCTTGTCTAAAGTTAGTTGTAATTCTTTGGCAAATTTTATTTCATCACTATTGTATTCAATTGGTCCTAATAGTTCTAAATTTCTTTGCATAATTTCACCACCTCTTCTATTGACTAAAACCTCGTATATTCCAGAAATTAATGTCACCTTGTAATCAACATTTGCAAGTATTGCAGCTCCTTCGGCCATTTCCATTACCCTTTCATAAACTGGGGTCATTCCAGCTCTGTCTGAGTCTCTAACACGAACCCATAGTTTAGAGTAATCAGGAACCACATTCACAACCTTTCCGCCATCTTGAATGTGATAATGCATTCTAACTGTTGGTTGAACATGTTCACGATAATAATTTATCGCAGAGGTATATAATTCTAAGGCATCAGAAGCACTTCTTCCGTTCCATGGATCCATTGATGCGTGTGCTGCCTGACCAAAAAATTCAACCTGAAAATCAATTAAAGATAAGGTTGACTGAACATCAGCCTCGGTATAGTATCCTGGGTGCCAGCTTACATTTACATCTACATCATCCCATAAACCTGCATCAACCATCCATATTTTCCCAAAAAACTTTTCCTCTGAAGGTGTTCCAAAAAATTTTATAGTCCCTTTAAGATCTCCATTTTCAATTTGTTCTTTTATTGCAATTGCAGAAGCAAGACTTGCAGCCCCAAATAAGTTATGTCCACAACCATGACCATTTCCGCCTTCTGTCAAAGGTTTTTTAGTTGGAGTAGTATCTTGAGATAGTCCTGGTAGAGCATCAAATTCACCTAAAACACTTATAATAGGTCTACCTTCTCCATATGTAGCAATAAATGCAGTAGGCATGCCAGCTACACCTCTTTCAAGAGTAAAACCATTTGCCTCAGCATAATCAGATAGAAGTTTGGATGATTCATATTCATTGAAAGCCGTCTCTGCTAACTCCCATATTTTATCACTTATTTTTATTATTTCTTCTTCGTGATTTTCAATAGACTTAATAATATTTTTTTTCGTATAATCATAATTTTGAGGAAAAATATTAAGGCTTACAAAAAATAACAAAGTAAAGACTAACAGGTTCTTTATCATGGTAAATGTATTTGAATAAATATAATGATTTTAGTCTAAATACATTTTATAAGTATCTAAACACCTTTGTCTAGCAACTTTGTGATCAACAATCTCATTCGGGTAAGATTTAGAATCTGTATTTACCCACTTATTAATGTATTCCCTGTTCTTGTCAAATTTTATAATTTGAGTATGTGGATTGAAGATCCTGAAGTAAGGGGCTGCATCAACTCCGGATCCACTTGCCCACTGCCAATTACCAATATTACTAGCCATTTCATAGTCATTTAGTTTAAGAGCAAAATATTTTTCTCCTAATCGCCAGTCAATTAATAGATGTTTACACAAAAAGCTTGCAGTAATCATTCTAACTCTATTATGCATAAATCCAGTGTTATTAAGTTCTTTCATACCTGCGTCAACTAAGGGAAAACCAGTTTCTCCATTTTTCCATGCTTCAAATGATTTAGGGTCATTTAACCATATAATTTTATCATATTTTGATTTGAAACTTTTTTTTGCAGTGTGAGGAAAATGAAACAATATTTGCATAAAAAACTCTCTCCAAATAAGTTCATTTAAAAATGTCTGATCTTTAAACTTTAATAATCCAGAAACAATTTTTCTTACACTGACAATTCCAAATCTCAGATAAGGGCCAAGCTTTGATGTTGAATTAATCGAAGGAAAGTTTCTTGTATCTGCATATTTTGTTACTATATCCTTGTTTAATTTGAAGAGTTCTATTTTTTTATCATTTTCGATAAAACCATATTCGTTTAATTTCATGAGGCCAGATATGGACGAGTTATAAAAATTATTTACAACCTCTTTTTCAGAAAGTTTAGAAAGATCTTCACTTAAATTAGATTTCCACTTTCTCATGTATGGTGTGTAGACAACATATGGGTTGCCATCATCTTTAACAACATCATTTTTCTCGAAGATTACCTGATCCTTGAAGGATTTAAATTGAATTTGATTCTTTTCTAATAAATTCTGAATTGATCTATCTCTTGATAATGCATATGGCTCGTAATCATTATTTGTAAAAACAGAATTTATTTTATAATCCCTTATCAATTCCTTGAAAATTTCTACGGGATTACCTTTAAACACATTAATTGACGAATTAAATTTCTCTTTTAATTCTAAATCAATCTCAACTAAGTTGTCGAATATAAAGTTTATTCTCCTATCATTATTAGGAAGTTTATTTGTGATTGAAGTGTCAAAAATAAATATAGGTATAACTTTATTTTTCGAATTCGTTGCTGCGGATAATCCTGAATTATCGTACAATCTTAAATCTCTTCTAAACCAAAAAATACTAACCTCTTCCATTATAATTTACCGAAGATTTCCACTAACTTTTTTTCTCTGTAGTTAAAAATTTCTTTTAGCTTTGGTTTGATCATAAAAGGATGAAGTAACAGCCCAATAAATCCAAAGGGTAGCGCATAATCTAAAATATCAATGACTTTAACTCCACCATCTATTACTTCAAATATATGCTTGTGGTGCCAAAATTTATATGGACCGAATCTTTGTTCGTCAACAAATAATTTATATTCATTAACATGTGAAATTTCTGTAACCCATTTTATATTTATTCCAAAAATCGGGGTCACATTGTATTTGATAATTTGACCTGAATACATTTTTGTATTTTCTGCATCAATGATATTAAAACCCATGTAATCTGGGGTAATTATTTTGAGATTTTTAGGAGAAGAAAAGAATTCCCAGCACTCGTCTATAGTAATTGGTAATTTTATAGATTTTTCTAATCTAAAAATTTTCATTTAATGTAGTTCGTAATTTTAGAACTCATAGGACTTGTTAAAGAGTACCAATAATCAATAAGGTTACCATCCTTGTCTACCAAATATTTCTGAAAGTTCCACTTTACACTCGAGGTTTTTCTACCGTTCAATTCCTTTGACGTTAGCCATTTATATAAAGGGTGTTGATTTGATCCTCTTACATATGTCTTTTCAGTCATTGGAAAGGTAACATTATATTTTTCTGAACAAAATATCGAAATTTGATCTTCATTTCCTGGTTCCTGAGCACCAAATTGGTTACATGGTACACCAATTACAACTAATTTTTCAGAGTTTTCATCAAATAATTGCTGAAGATCTTTATACTGTCTTGTAAAACCACAGTTTGAAGCAACGTTTACGAATAACATATATTTGCCTTTATAATCGCTTAGCGATATTTCACTTCCTTCAATATTTTTAACTGAGATATCATATATAGACATAGGCACTTTTTTTGATTTTTTGTTGTTGAAGTCACTGCTAAAAAGTGAAAACATAAGAACTAATATTAATTTAATTGTCTTTAGCATAATATTATATTTTAAATGTTACTATTCCTGCATCCATATTGAAAATCTGACCAGAAATTGAGGATGCATCTTCCGAAATCAGAAAGGAAGCCATTTTTGCAACTTCATCAGATGAAAGAATTTTTTTAAGTGGATGTCTTTCAATCAAATTTTCAATTATCTTTTCATTTCTAAGAATTTTAGAAGCTAGATCGGTATTTGTAATTGTAGGTGCAATTGCATTAATCCTAACTTTTGGAGCTAATTCAGATCCCAATGTTTTGACAAGTCCATCAACCCCTGATTTGGCTACTGAAACAGATGCGTGATACGGCATACCTAGTTTGGTTGCAACTGTACTAAACAGTAATATTGATGCAGATAGTGATGTTTTTAGTAATGGTAAATATTTTTTAATTGCCTTAACTGCACCCATAACATTTATTTCAAAATCATTTCTGAAGTCTTCAAGGGTTAAGGTTGAAATAGGTTTCAGGTTAATGCTTCCTGGACAATAGATTAAACAGTCTAAATATTCCATTTCTGGATATTCATTAGATAAGGCATCAAATTCTTTGTGAGTAAAGTTTTGATGTTGAAAGTCTGGCTTATTTCTGCTTAGGCAAACAATGTTATTTGAATCTACAAGATTATCTACAATTGATTTACCAATTCCTTTAGTGCCGCCTATAATTAGTATATTTTTCATTATGATCCAGGTCTTCCTTTTAATCTCTTTTCTACCTTTCTTTTGATCAAGGTGAGTCTTTTCATTAAGTCCATTATATCAGAATCTTTATTTTCTTTATAAACTTCGTTTAGTTCAAGAATCAGGGATTTAACTTCCCTTGATGCAACTATCTTTTCGTTAGTACTTTTGTACACATGTTTTCTGTTTTCAAAATCTGTTGCCTTTTCTATTATTTCAGTAACTTTTACTTCCATTTCTTTTACTTATTTTATTTTGATTTATGTTACCCTGTCTGGAACACTTAAATCTCCCGAGCACAAAATTTCTTTTAGCCTGATGTTTTGTTTTTCTTCCAGTAACTCTTTTTCTCCAAAGTCTAAAACTTGAAGGTTTGAGGTTACTTCTCATAACTGAAATAACTTCAGACTCGTTTAAACCAAACGTATCTAAAATAGCGTCAAAAGTTGTTCTGTCTTCCCAGGCCATTTCAATGATTCTATCAATATCTGTGCCATTTAAATTTTTCAAACTATATCTGATTATTATATTTATTAAAGTTGAATTTGTGATCAAGAACCTTTTTAAAAAAAGCTAAGTTTTGCTTATGATTTAATTTATTACTGAATCTGATAAAATTTCCATCAGAGTGGATGGAAAAAGAAGGTGTTTTATAAACAACCAATTTATAAAAGGGAATAACCCAGGTAAACCTCTTCTGTCTATCGACTATATAGACAATAATTCCTTTATTTCTTAACTCTATATTTGAATATATAATATCATTTTTTTGTTTAATAAGCTTTTTGAAATTTACACCCAATTCTTCAACAATCAATCTCTTTGAGCCTATACCTCCTAATCCAATGGATTTTATAAGGTTGTATTTTTTTCCAACCAAGTTGTTGGTTTCAATATCCTTTTCGATATCACTGTATGTAGAATTATATATCATTTTAATTGTAATAAAAATGTTTCAGAGACTTCAAGATGATAATTAAGTTTTTCAGGATTCATTTTATTCAATGTTGTTACCATCATGGATAATCTAGGGTTGGACTTAAAAAAAGATTGATTTTTATATATAAATCTCCAGTAAAGACCATCCCATATTTTTTGCCATTCTCCCTTTTTGTAATTACTCATTTTCATTATGTAATTGCTACTACTTATATAAGGTTTTGTAGACATTAATCCGCCGTCAGCAAATTGACTCATCCCATAAACATTTGGGACCATTACCCAATCATAGGAATCAATGAATAATTCCATAAACCATTTGTAAACATCATCTGGATTTATTTCACACAAAAACATGAAATTTCCAACTACCATAAGTCGTTCAATATGATGTAAGTAGGCATTATTATTTAGCTTACTAATACAATCATCTACTGGTTTAATACCAGTTGAAGCTGTATAAAAAGAGTCAGGCATTTTTTTTGTAAAACCCCAATAGTTTCTTGTTCTCTCAAAACTTCCCTTAGAAATATATATACCCCTAATAAATTCTCTCCAGCCAATGATTTGTCTAATTATTCCTTCATAAGAGTTAATTGGAATCTTTTTTTTAGATGCATATTCGTTTAGCTCATTTACCACATATGATGGGGTTAACAAGCCACAATTAATTAAAGGTGAGAGCAGGCTATGATTTAATATTAATTCCTCTTTAAGGATTGCATCTTCATAATCTCCGAATTCAATAAATCTTTGCTCTAAAAAATCTCTAAACCAATTTTTAGCTGTCTGAAAATCTGTTGGATAATTTGTTTTTTGATTAATTGACCCATAGTTATTCGCAAAATTATTTTTTATGTATGAATTTGCATCTTTGATGTATGTTAATTCTTCTTTTGGGTAACTGATTTCTGGAGGTATTTTATTTTTGGGATATTTTTTTCTGTTTTCATCATCATATGTCCACTTACCACCTACGGGGTTGTCATCAATCATAAGAATACCCGTTTTTTTTCTTTGTAGTTTATAAAAGCTAGTTTGAAAGAACTTTTTTTTGTCAGGGTAAAAAAATGTTAGGTTTTCCAAATTAGAATTTAAAAATTGAGGGGTTTCAATAGAATTAAGATTTATTGATTTACTTAATCCTTTTATTCTTTTATTTAACCAATTGTCACATGGATCTATGTAATTAATCTTCTTGGTTTTTTTGCTTAGAAGCATATTTAATAGAACTCTTATGTCAGAATTTTCATTGTAGGAGTCTATATATTCAAGATCATCAAAATAATCTTTGCAAAAATCATAATACTTTTTCATGCTAACTCTATGAAAAAAAATCTTTTTTTTATGGAATTTAAACTGCTTAAAAAAAAGATGCTCTTCAATTAAAAATGTTTTAACATTTATATTGAACAGTGGAGATTCTTCAAAAAGTTGATTAGGAAATATTAAGTTTACCTCTTCCAATTTTATTGCATTTTTTGCTACAATAAATCACGTTCTCCCAATCTCTTTTCCATTTTTTTCTCCATTTGAATGGGAATTTACAGACTGGACATGTTTTTTCGGGTAAAAATGTTTTTTTCAACTCTTTTGTGGTTTCTGATATCCTTTTCTTGTATTTGATTTTGGAAATGAATAGCCATCACAACCGCTAATAGTTGCAACTTTAGCATCACCCAAATTAATAAATCCATCATCAGTAATAAGATTATCATCAACATTTAATTCTACTATTTTACCCACAATCAATCTTGACCTATTGTAATTAATTTTTATCTCTTCTACAAACTTCATTCCAATCTTAATAGATGAAGATTTTACATAAGGGGCAGGAAAATTATTAGTATTTTCAGATTCGATGTTGGTAATATCGAATTCAGAAATTTCTCTGTCATATTTTGCTGAAGTGTGGTGAGCTTTATCAGCGAATTCTAACTGAACTGAATTTATTGTATAATATGGGTTTTGTTTGATGTTTAGATAAGTGTGCCTTGGGACAATTTCTGTAGGTCTTAAAAAGAAACCTAACAGAGGAGGATTAGATCCTAGATGAGTAATTGAACTAAAGATCGCTAAGTTATTAATTCCTTCTTCTGAGACTGAGCCTATCAGATTGGCTGATTTATATCCAGAACACGAATTAATTAAATTAATTCTATAAACTTTATCAAGATTTTCAATATTCTCTTCGTCGAAATGCATTAACTATATACCTTTTTATAAAGGTAAGATGCAATAACTGAACCAATTATACCTGAGATAAGGTAATAGATAAAAAAGTCACTTGAAGAAACACTATTCCCTACCACTTGAGGGTCAATAAAACTAAATAAAGAAGGGCCAAAACTTACAGCTGGGTTAAATACCGCACCTGAAATATCTCCGACTGTAAAAGCACCAGCAGTAACTGTCAAACCAATTGCAAGTCCATAAAACTGGTTGCCTTTCAAATTTTTATTTAGTGCAACGTTAAGAATTACAAAAACAAGAAGAAAAGTAAACAAAATTTCAGCTACAAAGAAACTGGAAATATCATTGGTATTAGAAACAACGTTAAAATCATTGCCTAATAACATTATAAAATATGTTGCTACAACTGAACCCAAAAGTTGACTTCCCAAATAGAATGAAAACTCTTTTAACTCAATTTGGTTATTTATTAACATTGCAAGGCTAACAACAGGATTATAATGTGCTCCCGAAATATGAGCGCCCATGTAAACTAAAACTGCTAATCCAAGTCCTATTGCAACTGGATTTTGGCTAAGGCCTATGATTAATACTAGAAAAAATGTTCCTAAAAATTCTATTATATACTTATTCATAATTAATTCGTTAAATTTGAAAACTTAAGTCGAATATAAAAATTATTTACATAACATGAGAGCATTTATTTTTACAATATTATTATTTGTTGGTTGTTTAGGTTTTTCACAAATTAATACCCCTAGATTTAGCCCAGCCTCCGAAATTGAACAAATGGTTGGTTTAACCGAAATTGAGATTGAATACAGTAGACCCTCAATGAGAGGTAGAGAAGTATTTGGAAATTTAGTTCCTTTAGGTAAAGTTTGGAGAACTGGCGCAGATAATAGTACCAAGATTAGTTTTGATACTGATGTCATAATTTCTGGCAAAACAGTTCAGTCAGGAACCTATTCAATTTTTTCTATTCCTAACAAAGAAAGCTGGGAGATCATCTTTTACTCTGATGTTGAACTTTGGGGAGTTCCAAGGGACTGGTCCGATGATAAAATAGTATTTAGCTCAACTTATAAAGTAAATAAAATCAATACTGTTGAGACTTTCACAATTTCTTTTAATGATTTGACAAATAACGATGTAAATATGAATATTTCATGGGAAAATACGTCTGTAGATATCAAAATTGATGTACCAACAAGATCATTGGTTGAAAAGGATATTAGTAATGTCCTTAATGATAATCCAAAGGCATCTGATTATTATGCTGCAGCCGTTTTTTACAGACAGGAGAATGTTAATTTAACTCAGGCATTATTATGGATGAATAAAGCAATAGAAATGTTTGAAAATCCAAGATTCTATCATTACAGACAACAATCTTTATTAATGGCAGCTAACAATAAATTTTCTGATGCGATTGATGCCGCAAATAAATCATTAGATGATGCAATTAAGGCTGATAACCAAGATTATGTAAAAATGAATAGACAGTCCATTGCTGAATGGTCTAAGAAGCTTTAAAGCTTTTCAATGTTAGGTGAATTAAAAAAGATATTAATATCACCATAACGCAACCAAAAACATTAAGCCAAAGGAACGGCATCCAATCATAGAACCAAGCGATAATTATGACTATTTGAGTTATTATTGCTCCAATAAATACCGCATTCGACTTTAATGCTTTTAAGAAAAATGCAATTAAAAATATACCCAATACATTTCCGTAGAATATTGACCCAATAATATTTACAAGTTGAATCAGATTGTCTGCAAGAAATGCCACGCAAGCTATAGCTATGGCACACAAGCCCCAAAATAGTGTCATTAATTTTGTAAAATAAATAATATTACCATCGTTAACATAGCTAAAATTTCTCTTAAGAATATCAATCGATGTTGTTGTAGCAAGAGCATTAATTTCACTTGAAGTTGAAGACATTGCAGCACTTATAATTACAGCTAACAATAAGCCTATTAATCCTTTTGGAAGATTTTCAAGAATAAAATTAATAAACACATAGTCTTTGTCATTAGTTTCAACTTTTTCATTCTTTTCTTTTGCAGCTTTTCCGATTAATATTTTAGCTCGATCTCTTATATTTTTTTCTTCATAGTTTAGATTGTCAATTTTTTCTTTTACTTCCATTTTATCTTTTGATAGAATATCGTTTAATATGAAAGTCTTTTCATTAAAGTTATTTTGCAAATTTTCTTCAAGTTGCTTGTATTCATTCTCATAGTTAGAATTAGAAATTATAATTTTTCCTTGGGGATTAAAATTTAATGGAGAAGGGTTAAATTGGTAAAAAACAAAAACCATAACACCAATAAAAAGAATAAAAAATTGCATTGGAATCTTAAAGATTCCATTGAAAATCATTCCAAGCTGCATCTCTTTGAGAGATTTTCCGGAAAGATATCTTTGTACTTGACTTTGATCTGTTCCGAAGTATGACATCATTAAAAAGGTTCCACCAATAATTCCACTCCATACAGTGTATCTGTTGTCTAGATCAAATGAAAAGTTTAAAACATCCATTTTTGAGTTAGCTGAAGCAATCTTAATTGCCTTATCAAAGTCAATATCATTGGGGAGTAGACTAAATATTGTAAAAAGTACTATAATTAGTCCAATTAAAATTACACCCATCTGATATTTTTGGGTGAAGTTAACTGCTTTTGTCCCACCTGAAACAGTGTAAAATATTACTAATAATCCTATAATAATATTAGTTATTATTAAATCCCAACCGAGTACAGTTGATAAGATTATCGAAGGAGCAAAGATGGTGATACCTGCAGACAAACTTCTTTGAATCAAAAAAAGAATAGCTGTTAGAGATCTTGTTTTTAAATCAAAACGACTTTCTAAAAACTCATAAGCTGTGTATACCTTTAATTTGTGATAAATGGGAATAAATATGGTGCAAACGATAACAATTGCAATTGGCAAACCAAAATAAAACTGAACAAAGCCTAATCCATCATTGTAAGCTTGACCGGGGGTAGATAAAAAAGTAATTGCACTAGCTTGCGTAGCCATAACAGAGAGACCGATTGTCCACCAATTTGCTTCATTACCTGCTTTTATATAATCTTGACCAGTTTTTGCACCACTGGTTTTTATAGTTCCGTAAATAACAATGACCAGTAGAGTAAAAATTAACACAAACCAATCTAAATTATGCATGACTAATAATTTGTGGTTATATAAAGAAAAATTAAAAAGTAGATAAAGTTGATAAAAAGTAGAATTGTGTATTCTTTACTCCATTTGATATTTTTTAAATCCATTTATTTTGAATCTTCATTACTTGCTCAATGACATCCCTAACACATCCTTTTCCTCCGTTTTTTTGAGAAATATAGTTAGAAACTGCTTTTACCTCTGGAACAGCATCTTGAGGGCAACAACCAATACCTGCTAACTTAATAATTGGAATATCAGGTATATCATCACCCATTACCAAAACATTTTCTTTATCTAGGTTGTATTTCTTTAAAAAATTATTAAAAGGAACAATTTTATCATGTGATTTTAAATGAATTTCTTCTATTCCAAGACCATTTAGTCTTTTTCTCACAGATTCGTTAGTTCCTCCAGATATAATTCCAATTTTAAAACCATTATCAATAGCAAATTTCATAGCAAATCCGTCTTTTACATTCATTGTTCTTAATAGCTCTCCGGATTCACTTATGATTAAACTTCCGTCAGTAAGAACCCCGTCTACATCAAAAATGAATGCATTTATATCAGCTAATTTTTCTTTATAATTACTTTCCATATTTATCTTTAATCATATCACTAATAGTTTTATACAGAGATATGGTATTTTTATCATCTAACATTTCCAAATGCATTTTCATGATATTTTTATCATTTCTTCTTGCAGGACCTGTTTGAGCATTGATAGGGTCTAATTTATGAATTTTATTAACCGTTTCCCTAATTAGAGGTTTTAAAATATTAAAATCTAAATTTTTTGAATCAGTCAATTCCTTGGAAAGACCAAATAAAAAATTTGTAAAGTTATTTGAAATAATCGCTGCCAGATGCAAAGTTTTTCTTTCTTCAAAGTCTATTTCATAATATTTGCAACCTAAAAGTTTTGATAAGTTTTTTAATGTGTTTAGGTCATCTATATTTTCCGCTTCCAAACACATTGGAATTTCAGAATAATTTAACTCTTGTGATTTAGAAAAAGTTTGGAGAGGGTAAAAAACACCCCTTCTATTTTTTTTATTCATGACATTGTATGGTGTGCTTCCAGATGTGTGAACAACTAATTTTCCTTCAGATTTAATTTTATCACTGACTTCAGCAATTGAATCGTCATTAACACATATAATATAAATATCAGATTCTCCTAGTTCCTTAATCTGATTAATAACTTTAACTCTTGAATCAAACTTTAAAGAACGTGAGTACCACTCATTTAGTTTAATTTTTTTTGAATTATAAAATAAATTAACCAGATGAAATCCAACATTTCCTGATCCCAATACTGTAACTTTTATCATGAGCCTAATGATTAGTCAAAATTTACAAAATAAATAATATAATTAGGTATAAAATAAGCCAAAATGGTATTAAATTTGTAACCCATAAAAATCTGAATGAATACACTAAAAAAAATATTATTTTCTAATAGGCTTACGGGTGTATTATTTGTCGTATTTGCTGTTGCCATGGCAATAGGAACATTTATGGACGCTGGACAAGAAACTTCACCAACTCCTCTGACTAGAAATTTAATTTATAATGCATGGTGGTTTGAAGCTATTATGCTTCTTTTCGTCATAAATTTTATTGGAAACATATTTAAATATAACCTTTTGAGCATAAGAAAATGGCCAGTTTTGTTACTTCATTTATCTTGGATTTTTATTTTATTAGGTGCTTTTATTACCAGATACATTAGTTATGAGGGTGTTATGAGTATTCGTGAGGGCGCCACTGAAAGTTCATTTTTGTCCGAAAAAACATATCTATCAATATACATTGATGGTGATTATGAGGTTAATGGTCAACTTATGAGAAGAGTTGAGGAAGAAGAGGTTGACTTTTCACCAAGAATGAGTAATGAATTCTCAATTAAAACTGAGTATGGAGGAACTCCAATTTCGGTTCAACTAAATGATTTCATAAATGGAGCAGAGGAAGATGTGGTTTTTGACGAAAATGGAGATTACTATCTGAAAATTGTGGAGTCAGCAGGAGGGATGCCTCACAACCATTTCCTTAAAGATGGGTCCACAGAAAATATTCATGGAACTCTATACACTTTAAATAATTATATAGAGGGGGCTGTAAATATTACATTCGATGAGAATTATGATTTATTCATCAATTCTCCTTATGATGGTGAATATATGGTCATGGCATCCATGACTCAAGGTTTTCTTTCTAAGAACTCTGATGAATCATTAAATTTAAGAGCAAGATATATTATTAACGGGCAACAACTTGTTTTTCCAAAACCTGTTGTAAAAGGTGTTTTCGATATTGTCAAAAAATCTGAACTTTTAAAGTCAGACCAAGACGGCTTAGAGCTTTTGATTTCTACCCCGGAGGAATCTAAAATGGTGAGAGTAATTGGTGGTAAAGGTACTAACAATGCATTTAAGACTTTTTCTGTCGGAAATCAAGACTTTACAATCAGATATGGATCAAAAGTTTACGATTTACCTTTCAGTATAAAATTAAACGATTTTATAGCTGAAAAATATCCTGGAACAGATAGCAGTTATTCTTCTTTCGCAAGTGAAGTTACGGTTGTAGATGATGAAACATTTGATTATAGAATTTACATGAATAATATTCTTAATTATCAAGGATACAGATTTTTTCAAGCTTCATTTGACCCTGACGAACAAGGGACAATTTTATCTGTAAATCATGATTTTTGGGGCACATTATTTACATACATAGGATATATTCTATTGTACTTTGGTCTAGTGGTTATTCTCTTTGCCAGATTTACAAGATTTGATTCACTCAAGAAGCAACTTGAGATAGCAAGAAATAAAAAAACAAAACTTGTAACTTCTCTTTTGATTTTAATTTCACTAACAATCAATGCCCAAGGATTTGGAGTTCATAGTTCATCAGCATCAGATATTGAAAAGATTGATTCAATTCTTAATGTAAATGTAGCTTCAAAGGAACAAGCGGGAAAATTTGGTAGATTAGTAATGCAAGATGTTGGTGGTAGAATGATGCCGGTAAATACCTATTCTTCTGAGCTTCTAAGAAAATTAAGTAAGAAAGATCATTATAAAGACTTTGATTCCAATCAAGTTTATTTATCAATGCAGGAAAGCCCATTGCTATGGTATAGTGTTCCTTTAATATTTCTTAAAAGTAAAAAAGCAGACTCTATAAGAAGTATAATTGGTGTTGAAAAAGACTTAAAGCATGCTTCATTAGTAGATTTTTTCACAGAAAGGGGAGAGTATAAGCTAGGTCCATATCTTGAAGAGGCTTATCGTGCGGCTGTTCCCAATGCTTTTCAAAAAGAATTTAGAGAGACTGATCAGCGTGTAAACCTATTATACAATGCAGTTCAGGGTACTACTTTGAAGATTTTCCCTATTCCAGATGATGAAAATAATAAATGGATATCTCCAAGTGAAAATAGATTTAGCGTAATGCTAACGGATTCTCTGTATTCTAATTTCATTAATACAGGTTTCAAAACATATTTGTATTTCTTGAATGAAGGTAAAAAATCAGGTGACTTTTCTGATGCTGATGAAATTTTAGTAGCAATTACTAATACCCAGAACAGATACGGTTCTGAGGTCATGTTAACTACAAATAAAATAGATGCTGAGATTCTCTATAATAAATATGATATTTTTAAAAGTTTATTTAGTTGGTACTTGTATGCAAGTACTGTTCTATTTATAGCATTAATCTTTCAGATTTTTAACAGAAATAAAATTGTTAACAGTATTATTTTGATTTCTAAATATGCTGTATACGCACTTTTTATAATTCATGCTCTTGGATTAATTTCAAGATGGTATATTTCTGGTCATGCGCCTTGGAGTGATGGATATGAATCAATGATCTATGTGGCTTGGGCTACAATGTTATTTGGGATTTATTTTGGTAAAAAAAGTGAGTTGACCTTAGCCTCAACTACGTTTGTAACATCAATGATTCTCATGATTGCTCATTGGAGCTGGATGGATCCAGCAATAGCTAATTTAGTTCCTGTATTGGATAGCTATTGGCTAATGATTCATGTTGCTGTTATTGTCGGAAGCTACGGTCCATTTACAATCAGTATGATTCTTGGTGTCGTTTCTTTGATATTGATGATTTTAGTTAATAAAAAAAATAGAGAATTACTTAATATAAATGTAAAAGAGCTTGTTTTAATTAATGAAATGTCAATGACAATTGGACTTGTAATGCTTACCATCGGAAATTTTCTGGGAGGAATGTGGGCAAATGAGAGCTGGGGTAGATATTGGGGTTGGGATCCTAAAGAAACTTGGGCATTGATTAGTATTATGGTCTATGCATTTGTAATTCATATGAGACTTATCCCTGGATTAAAAAGTAATTTTGCTTTTACTGTAGCTTCAATACTGTCTTTTGGATCAATCATAATGACTTATTTTGGTGTTAATTTTTATCTGGCTGGACTACATTCCTATGCAAAAGATGATCAAGAAATTAGCTTAGTATTTATCAGCATAACTCTTGTAATTATCTTAATTCTTTCTCTTTTTGCATATCCTAAGTATAAAAAATATCTAAAAAATAATCGTTAAATTAGACACCATGTCTGATAAAAATATATTTAAGGGCGTAAATACAATATGTACCCACGTAGGTCAAGTCAAAGATGAACAGTACGGTGGTTCAGTTTCTCCAATATATCCTGGTACATCATATGAATACATTGGTAAAGAAATTGATAGATATCCAAGATATAGTTCAACTCCAAATCAAGAATTTTTGGCTAAAAAAATAGCTGCTCTTGAGGAAACAGAAGATGCTATTATTTTAGGTTCTGGAATGGCTGCGATTAGTACTTCATTGCTTGCTTTTCTAAGTTCAGGAGATCATATTGTAATTCAAAATGATATTTATGGAGGTACTAGAAATCTTGTTGAGGCTCAATTCAAAAGATATGGTATAGAATATTCCTTTACGGATGGATTAGAAGCAAAATCTTTTGAAAAGGAAATAAAGCCAAACACAAAGGCTATTTATATTGAAACACCATCAAACCCTTTACTAAAACTTGTTGATATTAAAGAAATTGCTGATTTATCTAAGAGTAATGGATTAATTTCTTTTATTGACAATACTTTTGCAACTCCTTTAATTCAAAAGCCTCACAAGCTTGGAATTGATATAATATTGCATAGTGCAACTAAATACTTTGGTGGTCACAGTGATATATGTGCAGGTACAGTAGCATCTACAAGTGAACACAGGGAAATAATATGGAATCTTTCAAAAAATATTGGCGGTAGTCTT
Source organism: uncultured Bacteroidota bacterium (assembly GCA_902519075.1). GTDB lineage: Bacteria > Bacteroidota > Bacteroidia > Flavobacteriales > Flavobacteriaceae > MED-G13. The sequence goes on from CABYIO010000024.1 coordinate 16,896, forward strand.
AGTGATTATACAGCATGGCTTTTGGAGAGAAGTATGAAGACATTGTCTGTAAGATTTTTTGCTCAGCAAAAGAATGCAGTAGAACTCTCAAAATATTTGATAGATTGCAAGCATATTGATAAGGTTTTTTACCCTGGTTTAGAAGACCATATTAATCACGATATTGCAAAAAGACAAATGGATGGTTTTGGAGCGGTAATTTCATTTGAATTGAATAAAAAAATTGATCCAAAAACTTTCTTAAAATCATTAAAAATGATTAATCCATCTATGAGTTTTGCTGGAGTAGAAAGTACTATGTTATCTCCAGCAGAAACTTCTCATTATTTGTTATCTCCTGAAGATAGAATAGCTCAAGGTATTACTGATAATTTAATTAGATTTTCGGTTGGTATTGAAGATGTGCCTGACATTCAAAATGATATTGAGCAAGCATTTAACAATTGTAAATAAAAGTGTTATGAAAGTTGATATTTTAGCTATTGGATCACACCCAGATGATGTTGAATTGGGTTGTTCAGGGACAATTGCAAAAGAAATTGTAAAAGGAAAAAAGGTAGCTATTCTTGATTTAACCAAGGGAGAACTAGGTACTAGGGGTACCCCTGAAATCAGAGATTCAGAAGCAAAAAATGCAGCTGATATATTAGGAGTTTCATTCAGAGAAAATTTAAATTTCAAAGATGGATTTTTTAAAAATGATGAAGCGCACCAATTAACGCTAATTAAAGCAATCAGAAAATTTAGACCAGATTTTATTTTGTGTAATGCTCCTGATGATAGACATATTGATCATCCAAAGGGTGCTAATTTAGTTGTTGATTCTTGTTTTTTAAGTGGGCTCCAAAAGATTGAAACTATTGAAGATGGTGTTGTTCAGGATCCTTGGAGACCCATTAATATTTATCATTATATACAATGGAAAAGTTTGAAGCCTGATTTTGTTGTTGATATCAGTAATCACTTTCAAACAAAAATTAAAGCTGTCAAGGCTTTTAAGTCTCAATTTTATGATGGTAATGAAACCGTACATAGCACACCTATTTCTACTAAAAACTTTCTTGATAGTATTGAATACAGGGCTAGAGATTTAGGTCGATTAACTAATGTTGATTATGGTGAAGGTTTTATTGCAGCACGTTTGCCTCTAATTGAAAATATCAGCGACTTGAAATAATTTTTATTTCTTGTTTTGCAGAGAAACACAAAAAAATTACATTTGCACTCCTATTATGGTGGTTGTAGTTCAGTTGGTTAGAACGCCTGATTGTGGTTCAGGAGGTCGCCGGTTCGAATCCGGTCTTCCACCCAAAAGTAAGCCCTCAAGAAATTGAGGGCTTTTTATTATTATTATTATTATTATTATTATTTTTATCAAATGAAAGTTTTCCAAATTCTTCTACTGCTTACTTCATCATTCATTTTTTCTCAAAACAGTTATATTCCCTATCTAGATTCTAATCTTGAGGTTGATTTGAGAGTTGATGATCTAATGAGTAGAATGACTCTTTTTGAAAAAGCATGCCAAATGAACCAGTTCGTAGGACTTGAGCATATGAAAAAAGCAGAAAAAGATTTATCGCCTGAGGATATGAAAAAAAGTGATGCTCAAGGTTTTTATAAAGGGGTGTTTTCTGATGATGTTAAGCAAATGATAATTAACGGACAAATAGGTTCTTTTTTACATGTAATTACAGCTGAGGAAGCTAACTATTTACAGCAGTTAGCTAATAAATCTAAATTGAAAATACCATTACTTATTGGTATTGATGCAATACATGGAAATGCTCTGTATAGAGGTGCTACTGTTTATCCATCTCCAATAACAATAGCTTCCACTTGGGAT
>CABYIO010000025.1 GCA_902519075.1 uncultured Bacteroidota bacterium
ACTTCCTTTACCTCTTTCTAATAGTCTATTGATAAGTATTTCATCACTTACTTCAAGTGCTATCATACCTGAAATTGAATTGTTAAATTTACCCAATAATTTATCTAAGGCACTAGCCTGACTTTCAGTCCTTGGGAATCCGTCGAAAATAAAACCATTGACATGGCTATTTTTTTCTACAACCTCGCTTAGCATATTAATTGTTATTTCGTCTGGGACTAACTCACCTTTGTTCATATAGCCCTTGGCTAATAAACCCAGATCAGTATTATTTTTAATATTATTTCTAAACACATCACCCGTGGAAATATGAAATAAATCATATTTTAATTTAATAACTTCTGCCTGAGTACCTTTGCCTGCTCCTGGGGGGCCAAATAAAACGATATTCTTCATAAGATTAATTTATACACAAATATAATCTTTGACATGTTTAATTTCTAATCGATTAAATATTAAAATGTATTTTTGCTTGAAGATTGAGAAATTGAGTGATTAATGCAACTTTTTAGTTCAAATTTTAAATTAGGTATTCTTGGAGGAGGTCAGCTAGGAAAAATGCTGATGTATGATGCAAAACGATATGATTTACATACGAAAGTGATGGATTCAAATAAAGAAGCTCCGTGTGCAAAACTAGCTGATGAATTTATTATTGGAGACATAACTGACTATGATGATGTAGTAAGTTTTGGAAATAAAGTTGATATAATCACAGTTGAAATTGAAAAAATTAACACAGACGCGTTATTATTTCTAGAAAAAAAAGGGAAAAAAGTGTTTCCTTCTGCTAGAACACTAAAAGTAATTCAAAGCAAATCTGATCAAAAAGACTTTTATAAGCAACATAATTTACCCTCTTCAAGATTTAAAAATTACTCAAACTTAGATGAACTCAGAAATAATTTTGAAAACGATAATTTTGAGTTTCCTTTTGTATGGAAAAGCTCAAGATTTGGCTATGACGGTAAAGGAGTTAAAATCATAAAAAATTATGATGATCTAAACTTTTCCTTTAAAAATGAATGTCTGATTGAGGAGAAAATATCAATCCAAAAAGAATTATCAGTGATTGTTGCTAGAAATATATCAGGTGAAATGAAGTGTTTTCCTGTTGTTGAGATGGAATTTAATGAGAATTCAAATTTAGTTGAATATGTAATGTGTCCAGCAAATATTAGCAATGATATTGAAAAAAGAGCAATGCAAATTGCAATGAATACATCAGAGAAATTTAATATGGTTGGATTACTTGCCGTTGAACTTTTTCTGACCAAAGAAGATGAAATTATAATTAATGAAGTAGCACCTAGACCTCATAATTCTGGACATCATACCATCGAGTGCTGTATGACATCACAATTCGATCAGCATATCAGAAGTATTTTAGATTTGCCTTTAGGAGAAACGGAAATACTAATTCCTGGAATTATGGTAAACTTAGTGGGGGAAAATAAGATTGAGGGAAATGTCATTTATAAAAATATAAATGATATTTTTGATATTCCGGGGGTATTTATTCATATTTACGGAAAGAAAAAGTCAAGACTTAATAGAAAAATGGGGCATATAATTATTGTTAATAGAGACATTGAAAAGGCTATTGAAATCGGCAAAAAAATTAAGAAAAAAATAAAAGTAGTATCATGAACAAAGTAGGAATTATTATGGGCAGTAAAAGTGATCTGCCTGTCATGCAAGATGCTATTAATATTCTTAATGAATTTGGAATTGAGTCTGAGGTAAATATTGTTTCAGCTCACAGGACCCCAGATAAAATGTTCAAATACGCAAATAATGCAAGAGATAATGGGATTAAAGTCATTATAGCGGGAGCAGGTGGTGCTGCACATTTGCCTGGAATGGTTGCTTCAATAACAACTCTCCCAGTAATTGGTGTTCCAGTAAAATCAAGGAATTCAATAGATGGATGGGACTCTGTATTATCAATTTTACAAATGCCAAATGGAGTACCTGTTGCCACTGTGGCCCTTAATGGAGCAAAAAACGCTGGGATTCTAGCAGCTCAAATTATTGGTATCTCTGATCATGAAATTTCCCAAAAATTAGTTGATTACAAAGGTCAACTTGAAAAAAAAGTTATCGACTCAGAGAAGAATTTGTAAACCAATTTCAACTATCAGCCAGTATATCGGAACTGATTCTACAATAAAGGAACTGTAATATTTATTTTGTTTTTCACGCGAAAAATTCACCAAAATAGCTGTGATTAAAATGATAATTAGAATTGAATTTTTAAAGACTAAATTTTCTGATAAGTAACCTGTAATCATTGTGAAAAATAAGGCTATAATTAGAACAAAATATCCTATATTTTTAGAATATTTTATACCGTAATTATGTATAATGGTTTTTACAAGATCCTTGTCCTTTAACATATCTCTAATTTCAAAAGGAATCATTTGTGCGGTAACTAAACAAAAAATAAGCAATGAATAATAAACAATATTAACAAAGTCTAAAACTCCAAAAAACGGGAAAATTACAATTAACATTGTCCAACAAAAAGCAACAGTCAATATTTTTAAAATTGGATTATCTCTCAAAGTGTAGTTTGATATTAATGGCATCGTGTATAGAACCGTTACAATAGAAATAATTACTATGAATATTTGCTTTGAGCTTGATAAATTAAAAAATAAATAAAGTGAAATTACAAGTGAAATTAGAGCTTTTAAAAAAAAACTTTTTAATAAAAGAGAGACTGGCTTATTTATTGAAGTTAAAACTTCATTGAATTTTATAAAATTATATGAAAAAAAAGTGGTAAAAAAAACAAATACAATATCCTCCCAATTTACGTGGATTTGATGAATTAAGTTAATCGAAATTATATAACATATTACACAAAATGAAACGTGTAAACTTGATTGAATATAATAATCAAAAAGTAACTTGAATTTTTTTGTTAATAAACCCATAAATGTTGTTCATTATTTATTATTTAATATATAATAAATGGACGTTATATTATTTAATTTTAATTGATATTTTTTAAAAATGAATACAGAATCTTTTGAAAGAAGACATATAGGACCTACAGATATAGAAATTGAGAAAATGCTTAGTTTAATTAATGCAAATTCAATTGACGAATTAATTGATCAAACTATTCCGAAAAGTATCAGAAATAGAAAAAAAATGAAGTTGGACCCTCCGATGTCTGAGTCTAACTATTTAACGCATTTAAAAAAGATTTCTTCTTTAAATAAAGTATACAAGACTTATATCGGAATGGGTTACAATAGATCCTACCTCCCTGCTGTCATTCAAAGAAATATTTTAGAAAATCCTGGATGGTATACTGCTTATACCCCATATCAAGCAGAGATAGCACAAGGCAGACTTGAAGCTCTTCTTAATTTCCAAACGATGGTAACAGACTTAACTGGTATGAAGATTTCTAATGCTTCATTGCTTGATGAAAGTACAGCCGCTGCAGAAGCCATGACTCTTCTTTTTTCTACAAGATCTAGAAAACAAAAAAAAGAAAATATAAACTCATTTTTTGTTTCAATTGATACATTTCCACAAACACTTGCTTTATTAGAAACCAGGGCAAAACCACTTGGAATAAAACTGGAAATCGCAGAGCTAAGTAAGTTTGACGCTGAAAAGAATTATTTTGGAGCATTTTTGCAATACCCTGGTCTTTCAGGAAATATAAGTGAAATTGAACCATTAATTAAGATTTGTAAAGAGAATGAGATTAAAGTTGCTGTTGCAGCAGATATCCTATCTTTAGCTCTACTAAAATCCCCTGGAGAAATGGGGGCAGATGTTGTTGTTGGAAGTACACAAAGATTTGGTATACCACTTGGATACGGAGGACCCCATGCAGCTTACTTTGCAACTAAAGAGGAATATAAACGAAACCTTCCTGGGAGAATAATTGGAGTAAGCATTGATCAAAACGAAAATAGAGCTTTAAGAATGGCTCTACAAACAAGAGAACAACATATTAAAAGAGATAGAGCCACTTCAAATATTTGTACAGCTCAAGTCTTACTTGCTGTTATGGCTGGTATGTATGCGGTATATCATGGACCTGATGGGCTAAAGGAAATTGCAAAAAAAATACACTCCAATGCCTGTATTTTGGAAGAAAATCTAAACTTGCTTGGATTTAAAACCCCAAATAAATCTTTCTTTGATACAATATTAGTAGAGTGCAATTCTAAATTAATTAGAGGTAAAGCTTTAGAAAAAGAAGTAAATTTTCACTATCGAAATGATAGTAGTGTTTCAATCTCGATTAATGAAACAACGACAACAAATGATATTTATGAAATTATATCAATTTTTGCTGAATCCAAAAACACAAAACTTGAAAATTTCTCAAATTTTGAAAGTTTAAATAGAATTCCAAAAGAGTATTCGAGAACTACAAATTTTTTAACTGATGATGTTTTTTCAAAATATAAATCTGAAACTTCTCTTATGAGATATATCAAGTTTCTTGAGAATAAAGATCTTGCATTAAACACCTCAATGATTTCACTTGGTTCATGTACAATGAAATTGAACGCAGCTGCCGAAATGCTACCGCTGAGCTGGAATAGATGGTTAAATATTCATCCATTCGCTCCGAAAGATCAAGCCTTAGGTTATGAGAAGATTTTAAAAAAATTAGAAAACCAACTCAAAGAAATTACAGGTTTTGATGCCGTTTCATTACAACCAAATTCTGGTGCTCAAGGAGAATACGCTGGCCTTATGGTAATAAAATCCTATCATGAAAATAATGGTGATTTTGACAGAAAAATTTGTCTTATTCCATCATCAGCACATGGTACGAACCCTGCCAGTGCTGTAATGGCAGGAATGGAAGTTATTGTTGTAAATTCATCTGAAAACGGGAATATTGATATTATAGACTTAGAGGAAAAGGCAATTAAATGCAAAAGCAGATTGGGTGCCCTAATGATTACATATCCCTCAACACATGGTGTATTTGAATCTGATATTTTAAAAATTACAGATATTATCCATAGCAATGGAGGTCAAGTATATATGGATGGAGCAAATATGAATGCTCAAGTAGGTCTGACAAATCCAAAAATTATTGGAGCTGATGTTTGTCATTTAAACCTTCACAAAACATTTGCTATCCCACATGGTGGAGGCGGACCGGGAGTTGGACCGATTTGTGTTGCAAAACATTTAAGCCCTTTCCTTCCTTCCAACCCTGTAATCAAAACTGGTGGTAATAAAGCAATTCCTGCGATTTCAGCTGCACCATTTGGCTCTGCACTGGCATGTTTAATTTCATATGGCTACATTTCAATGCTTGGAGCTTCTGGATTAACCAAAGCAACCAAAATTGCCATATTGAATGCAAATTATATAAAAGAAAGACTAGACGAAAACTATGATATTCTTTACACAGGTGAACTTGGAAGGTCTGCTCATGAAATGATAATTGATTGTAGACCATTCAAAGAATATGGTGTTGAAGTTGTTGATATAGCAAAAAGATTAATGGACTATGGTTTTCATGCGCCAACCGTTTCTTTCCCTGTTGCAGGAACAATGATGATTGAGCCTACTGAAAGTGAAAACAAAGAAGAAATTGATAAATTTTGTGATGCTATGATCTCAATCAAGCAGGAAGTAATTTTATGCAATCCTGATGATGAAAATAATTTACTCAAGAATTCTCCTCATACCCTTGAAATGGTAGCATCAGATGTTTGGGATTATAAATATTCTAGAGAAAAAGCTGCATTTCCATTAGCTTATATCAAAGAAAATAAATTTTGGCCGCCTGTAAGAAGAGTTAATGATGCATATGGTGATCGTAATCTAATTTGTAGTTGTACTCCAATTGAATTATATGCTGATTAATTTTCCTAAAATCACTATTATTTAATAAGTTTACTTATATAAAATTCATTAATAAATGAACATAAAAATAACCGGAAGTGGATCATACATCCCAGAAATAGTACAGGATAATTCTAAATTTTTAGATAGAGAATTCTTTGATAATGAGGGTAATAAAATTGAAACGAAAAATGATGAAATAATCGAAAAATTTCAAAAAATTACAGGGATAAGAGAAAGAAGATATGCAAAAGATGAGTTAAATACCTCTGACATTGCATATTTAGCCGCAAAAAATGCAATAGAGGATGCAAAAATTGATCCTGAGACAATTGATTATATAATTCTAGCTCACAATTTTGGTAATGCAAGTAATAATACAACTCAAATTGATGTTTTTCCTAGTTTATCAGTGAGGGTGAAAAACTTACTAAAAATTAAAAATCCAAAATGTGTCGCTTATGATATTTTATTTGGTTGTCCTGGATGGCTTGAGGGTATGATTCAAGGATATGGGTTTATTAAAGCTGGAATGGCAAAAAAATGTTTGGTTATTGGAGCAGAAACTTTATCCAGAGTTGTTGATATTAACGATAGAGATTCAATGATCTTTGCTGATGGTGCTGGTGCGACAATTATTGAAAAAGTAGAAGAAAAAGGAGGGATTCTATCCCACAATACCGCCTCATATACTGATGACGAAGTATTCTATCTCTTCTATGGAAAATCTTTTAACCCCAATGCAGATCAAAAAACAAAATATATTAAAATGAGAGGTCGTAAAGTTTATGAATTTGCATTAACCAATGTTCCCTCTGCTATGAAAGAATGTTTAGACATGGCAAATACTGATATCTCAGAGGTTAAAAAAATATTAATTCATCAAGCAAATGCCAAAATGGATGATGCAATAGTTAAAAGACTATACAAACTATTTAATATAGATTCTCCAGAAAAGATTATGCCTCTTACAGTAGATCGCTTTGGTAATAGTTCAGTCGCAACTGTACCAACGATGTATGATTTAATTGTCAGAAATAAACTTGGAGATCACAAAATTGAAAAGGGCGATAAAATTATCTTTGCTAGTGTTGGTGCAGGAATGCATATCAATGCAATGGTCTATCAATACTAATAAATGTATTCTAAAAATTTCCCGTTTAAAAGATATCAAATTACTACAGATTTCATAAAAAAATATATTGATAAAGATGAACTAATATTAGATCTAGGAATTGAAAATCCTTTGTCAAAATCCCTGAAAAATATCGGTTATAATATTATTAATACAAACGGAGAGGATCTTGACATAGATCAATCAGCTTTAAAAGAAACTAATACTAATGTGGTTACTGCCTTTCAAATATTTGAACATTTATTAAACCCATTTCAAGTATTGAAGAGTATAAGAGCAAATAAGCTAGTGTGTAGTGTGCCACTAAGTCTATGGTTTGCAAAGTCATACAGGAATGCCCATGACAAAAGGGATAACCACTTTCATGAATTTGAAGATTGGCAATTTAGGTTATTATTAGAGAAAACAGGATGGAAAATTATAGAAGAAAAGAAATTTACAAATCCTGTAAAAAAAATCGGATTAAGACCATTTTTAAGACTATTTACCAATAGATACTTAATTATTTACGCTGAAAAAATAAATTAATGAAAGTTTCTATTATTATACCAGTATATAATGAACAAGGCTTTATTAAAAAATCAATAGAGTCTATAATCAATCAGACAACTAAACCTCAAAAAGTAATCTATGTTAATGATAGTTCAACAGATGAAACAAGAAATATTATTAAAGAATTTTCCAAAAAACATGAATGGATTGATTTAATTGATCATAAATCAAATCAGGAACATGCACCTGGAAGCAAGATTGTTGAAGCATTTAATTTTGGACTTAAGAATTTAAATATTAGCTATGATATTATATGCAAGTTTGATGCTGATATTATAATTCCAAATAATTATGTTGAAAGACTTGTAAATATTTTTTCAAATAATAATAATGTAGGTATTGCAGGAGGAAATCTTTATATTTTTAAAAGAGGTAAGTGGTTATATGAAAAAATTGCTGCAAAATCACATGTTAGAGGGCCTATTAAAGCATATAGGCATAAGTGTTTCGAAGAAATTAAGGGTCTAAAATCATCTATTGGCTGGGATACAGTAGATGTGCTACTGGCACAAAAAAAAGGATGGAAAATTTATACTGATGAGAGTCTTGTGGTCAAACATTTAAAACCAACTGGAGATAAATATTCAATTAAATCAAAAATATTACAAGGTCAATCGCTATATATAATGAGGTTCGGTATAGTGCTAAGTATTTTATCATTAGTAAAATCCTCAATTAATAATTGCACTCCGTCAAAATTATTATTTGGATCAGTTGGTTATTTAATTGCATTATTTAAACAAAAGCCATTTATTGTTACAAAAGAAGAAGGGTATTTTATAAGAAAATTCAGATGGAGTGTTATCCGTAAAAAATATTTAGAATTTTAGACTATTAAAGTCAATATTACCTCCGCACATTATTAGACCTATCTTTTTATTCTTAAATTTTTCCTTGTTTTTAATTAGTGCGGCTAAAACAACCGCACTTGATGGCTCAACTACAAGTTTTAGCTCATTTAGTATAATATTTAATGAATTCATTATTTCTGTTTCGGAAACCAAAAGAATTTCTTTTACATGTTTCTGAATTATCGGAAAATTTATTGAACCTAAGTTTGTTCTTAGTCCATCTGCAATTGTGTTTGTTGATTTATTGGTTTCGATCTTTCCAGAAATCAAAGACCTATATGCATCGTCTACATTTGAAGGTTCAGCACCAATTACTTTACAGCTCTTTGAAAGATAATCAATAGCTATAGAAGTTCCTGCAATAAGACCTCCACCTCCGATAGGAGAAAAAATAAAATCTAAATTTGGATAATCTTTTATAAACTCAGAGGCACATGAAGAATTTCCTAAAATAACATCCAAATTATTTGAGGGATGTAAAAAAAATAGGTTTTTCTCTTTCATTATTGTTTTTGTAGTTTGTTCTCTGGCACTTAGATTAGGCTCACATTCAATAATATTATTTGTGTACTTAAATACAGAATTCTTTTTAAAATCTGGTGTATTAGAAGGCATTATGATATAGCAGGGAATATTTAATTCATGAGAAGCCCTACTTAATGCATGAGCAAAATTTCCAGATGAATGAGTAATTACCCCCCTCTTTTTAAAATCATTAGGAATACTTTTTATAGCATTTAAAGCAGCTCTATATTTAAATGAACCAGTATGCTGAAAGTTTTCACATTTAAAATAAACTTCAGAATTACACAAAGAGTCTATAAAATCAAATCTAAGAACAGGAGTATTAATCAAATACTTATCTATATTATTTTTAATATCGATAATATTATGTCTAACATCAGACATATTATTTTTGTAATTGATTTTGAAGTTTTTTAGCTTCCAATATTAATTTATCAATACCACTTACATTATCACCTGCACACGTGGCATAAAAAGGCTGACCTCCGCCTTTTCCATTTATATAGCTACTAAGCACAGAAATAATTTCTGATGCATTTAACTTTTTAGATGAAGATATATCTTTTGATATAAAACATGAACAGTAGACTTTATTATTATCTTTTATAACCAATATTAAAAAGACATTTTTGATTTCGGCTCCTATTGAAAAACATAAGTCTTTAATTTTTGAGGGTTTTAAATCAATAATTGAAGAATAGGTGTTTAAGCCAGATTTATTTCTTAAATCCTTTAGAATATCATTTTTAATTACAATAATTTTTTCACTATTCAAGATGTCAATTTCTTTTTTTAATTGTGAGTTTTCAATGGATAAAGAATTAACTGAATCATATAAATTTTTTGGATTTTTAAGTAAAGTCTTGATCTTATCGTATTCATCAATTTTTGAATTATAATAATTTTTAACAGCATCAAAGGTTATAGCCTCAACTCTTCTAATACCGGATGCAATAGCACTTTCACTTATAATTTTAAACTGCCATAGTTCAGACGTGTTTTTAACATGTGTTCCACCACATAATTCATATGAGTTGCCAAATTTTATTGTCCTTACTACATCACCATATTTTTCTCCGAATAAACCCATAGCTCCACTTTCCAAAGCCTTTTTTAATGGAACATCCCTACTCTCCTCTATATCTATAGCATTTTCAATTCTAGAATTGACAAAATTCTCAACCGCAAATATATCTTTTGGATCAAGTTTTGAAAAATGAGAAAAATCAAATCTAAAGTTTTCAGAACTTACTCTACTTCCCTTTTGCTCTACATGATTTCCAAGAATATTTTTCAATGCTTGATGTAGTAAATGAGTTGCTGTATGGTTGCATTGAATTCTAAATCTATTATTTTGATCAACAACTGCTCTAAAAATTTGATCAATTTTTTTTGGTAAATTTTTACACAAATGAACTGTCAAATTACCCTCTTTAATTGTATCCTGTATATGAACTACGTCACCATCATTAGATTCAATATGACCAATATCACCAACTTGCCCACCTGATTCTGCATAAAAAGGGGTTAAATTAAATACAAGCTGATAAATAATACCATCCTTTTTGGAATTTACCTTTCTGTATTTAACAATTTTAATGTTTGATTCTAGTGAATCATAACCAATAAATTCTTGAACTGGATCATCTAATAATATCATCCAATCATCAAAAGACATTTCTCCAGCCTTTCTAGATCTTTCCTTTTGTTTTTCTAACTCAAGATAAAACGTATCATAATCTAGTTTGAAACCTTTTTCATCAAGAATGAGAGTGGTTAAATCTACTGGAAAACCGTATGTATCATATAATTCAAAAGCCTTTTTACCAGAAATTCTCTTGTCATTAGAAGATGATGCGATTATTTCGTCCAGAAGAACTAAACCTTGTTCTAGAGTTTTTAAAAAAGACTTTTCTTCTTCTTTGATTACATTTTCAATTAGTATTTTTTGATCCTTGAGTTCAGGATAAAAATCACCCATTTCCAAAATTAGAGATCCAAATAACTTATAAAGAACTGGTTCCTTAGTTTTTAAAAATGTAAAACTATATCTGATTGCCCTTCTTAAAATTCTTCTTATAACATATCCTGCGCCTGTATTGCTAGGTAGCTGACCATCTGAAATGGAAAATGAAACAGCTCTTAAATGATCAGAAATTACTCTCATCGCAATATCTAATTGATCATCATCTCCGTAATTTATATGGGTAATTTGCTCAATTTCTTTGATAATAGCCTTAAAAATATCAGTATCATAATTTGACTTGACATTTTGTAAAACCATGCATAGTCTTTCAAGTCCCATTCCTGTATCGATATGTTTTTTGGGTAAATCTTCCAGTTTACCATTTGCTTTTCTGTTAAATTCTATAAAAACAAGATTCCAAAGTTCGATAACTAAGGGGTTATCTTTATTTATTAAGGATTTAGCACTTACTTTCTTTTTTTCGGATTCATCTCTAAGATCTATATGAATCTCACTACATGGACCACAAGGACCTTGTTCTCCCATTTCCCAAAAATTATCTTCTTTTCCGAAAAGTAAAATCCTATCCTTATCAATAATTTTACTCCATAAATTAAATGCTTCAGAATCTTCAGACACTCCATCATCCTTTGAACCCTTAAAAACAGTTACATATAAATCATCAGGGTTAATATCATACTCCTTTGTCAATAATTCCCAGGCCCAGTTTATGGCCTCTTCTTTAAAATAATCTCCAAAACTCCAATTTCCTAGCATTTCGAAAAAGGTATGATGATAGGTATCATGACCAACCTCAGATAAATCATTATGTTTTCCTGAAACACGAAGACATTTTTGTGAATTTGCAATCCTTTTATTTTGTGGATTTTCCTGATTTAAAAAATAATCCTTAAATGGAGCCATCCCTGAGTTAATAAACATTAATGAAGGATCATTTTTTGAGACAATTGGAGATGATTTAGCAATTTTATGATTTTTTTTCTCAAAAAAATTCAAAAATTTATTTCTTACTTCGTTTGAGTTCATTGTAAGGATTATTGTAGGTTTTTATTGAACAAAAAAAGTATTGTTATATTTGCATTTACGTTTATCAGATAAAATATACGCACAAAGATATAATTTTAATTATGCCTAAAGTTAAATATTATTACGATTCTAAATCCCTTTCGTTTAAAAAAATTAAAACGAGCAAAAGGACTATGTTCAAAAATTTGTTATTGTATCTAACTGGATCAGCATTTTTTGGTTTTTTGTTCATATTTGTCGGTAGTCAATATTTTCAATCTCCTCAGGAAATATCATTAAACAGAGAATTAGAGAATATGAAATTTCAATATTCTCAATTAGACGAAAAGATGGAAAATATTGAAAGTGTACTTGGAAATATTGAAGAAAGGGATAATTCTATTTACAGAATTTATTTCGAGGCACCTCCAATCAGTGAGGATAAAAGAAAAGCAGGTTTTGGAGGTGTTAACAGATATAATAAATTTGATGGTTTTGAATATTCAAATATAATAAAGGAAAGTAACAGAAAAATTGATGTAATTCAAAAAAGGTTAACTATACAATCAAAATCATTAGATGAAATTGCAAAACTTGCAATGGACAGAGAAAAGTTTTTAAAATCTATCCCTGCTATTCAACCTGTTAATAATGATGACCTAACAAGAATTGCCTCAGGATTTGGGTATAGAATTGACCCATTTACAAAGGCTAGAAAACATCATTATGGAATTGATTTTACAGCTCCTCAAGGAACTCCAGTATATGCTACAGGAGACGGAACTGTTATTCGGGTAGATAATAGATCATCAGGATATGGAAATCATATAAGAATTGACCACGGTTATGGTTATACTAGTTTGTATGCACACCTTTATAAATTCAATGTTAAAAGATATCAAAAAGTAAAAAGAGGTGATTTAATTGGTTATGTTGGAAGCACTGGTAGATCTAGCGCTCCCCACTTACATTATGAGATTTTTAAAGATAAAGTAAAAATAAACCCGATTAATTTCTACTATGGAAACTTAACTGCAAAAGAATATGACGATTTACTAAAACAAGCTTCTGAGGTTAATCAATCCCTAGATTAATGAAAATAAATATTCAAGAAAAAAGATATTATTCAATTGGCGAGGTAGCATCTAAATTTAATGTAAACCCTTCTTTAATTAGATTTTGGGAACAAGAGTTTAAATTATTAAATCCTAAAAAAAATTCAAGGGGAAACAGAAAATTTACAAATACAGATATTGAAAATATCAATAAAATTTACTTTTTATTAAAAGAAAAGGGATATACAATTCAAGGTGCTAAGGATTATATCCGTAATGAAAAAACAACAAAAAAATTAGATATAGTCAGTAAACTTAAGCAGATAAAGTATAAGTTGATAGAGATAAGGGACCAGCTTTAATTATTTTTTCCTAATAAAAATAGTAATAGGAACTCCAGTAAAATCAAAATTTTCTCTAATCTTGTTTTCTAAAAACCTCTTGTAAGGCTCTTTTACATACTGAGGTAAATTACAAAAGAATGCAAATTGAGGATGATGAGTCGGCAACTGAGTTATATATTTTATTTTAACGTATTTACCTTTTATTGCAGGTGGAGGATATTTAGCAATTATAGGTAGTAATGTGTCATTTAACTTCCTTGTTTTTATTTTTTCAGATCTACCATTAAAAACTTTTACAGCAGTCTCAATTGCCTTATGAATTCTTTGTTTATTAAGGGTTGATACAAATATTATATTGACATCAGTGAATGGCTCAATTTCTTTCTTGATAATATTTTCATACTGTTTTGTTGAATTTGTACTCTTTTCGATTAAGTCCCATTTATTAGCAATCAATACAATACCTTTTTTATTTCTTTCACATAACCAAAATATATTTTTAACCTGAGTGTCAAAACCTCTTGAAACATCAAATAATATGATACATACATCAGAGTTTTCAATAGCTCTTACACTTCTCATTACAGAATAAAACTCAAGATTTTCTTTAACCTTAGATTTTTTTCTTATTCCAGCAGTATCCACAAGGTTAAACTCAAAACCAAATCTGTTATATCTTGTATTTATCGAATCTCTTGTTGTCCCTGGTATCTCAGTAACTATATTTCTGTTTTCTCCTATTAGTGCATTAATAAATGAGGATTTTCCAGCATTGGGTCTTCCCACTACTGCAAAGCGAGGAACATCATCTAAGACTTTATTTTCATCTTTAAACAATTTAACAACATCGTCTAATAATTCTCCTGTTCCAAAACCATTAGAACTGGCTATAGGGTGGAGTTCTTTTAATCCTAATGAGTAAAACTCATTTACATCATTTATTCTGGAAGAATTATCTACCTTATTCACTACCAAAAACACTGGTTTATCAACTTTTCTTAACAAGTCTGAAATTTCTGTGTCCATTGAAGTTATGCCGCTGTCTACATCTACCATAAATAGAATTACATCTGCTTCATCAATTGCTAATTCAACCTGATGATCAATCTCAGATTCGAAAATATCATCACTTCCAACTACATATCCACCAGTGTCAATAACAGAAAACTCTTTACCATTCCAATCTCCCTTTCCATAGTGTCTATCCCTAGTAACTCCACTTATAGAATCTACAATTGCCTCTCTTCTCTGAATGAGTCTATTAAATAATGTTGATTTACCAACATTTGGTCTTCCTACTATTGCAATAATATTACTCATAATTACGGGTCAACAAATGTAATACTAAATTAATTCTAAAAAAAAAAGAGCGGTACTAGTACCGCTCTTTTTCAAAATTGAATGGTTAATTTCAATTTATTCAATAGAAGTTGACATTTCAGGAATAAATTCTAATGTTTCAGTAATTTCACCTCCATAGTCTCTAATTGACATGCCCGCATTCATCTGGTCATATGTACGAGCTCTCCATCCAAACATTGAGTTATACTCATCACGATAATCAAAATCAGGGTTAGTGAAGACACCCTTTCTTGTACCGTGAGCGTCATACGGCTCAACAACATGCATTTCTGATTGACCACCAGAAACTAGCCAAAATACACCTCTTACACCAGTAAAACCATTGGCTTTTTTTAACTTAGCGTCATTTCTCATCATACTAAACCAACCTCTTCCTTCACCTGGATTCAATCTGATAGTTGTAAATTCAACATATTTTTTTGGGCCTTCAGAATTATCCCAATTGTATGATAAATCATCAAGTCGAGCGGTTCTCTTATTCCCGGATTGATCTTTTACATAAGGCATAACATTTTTTACCCAGTATGCATACTCGTCAGAATCCGAAACCGTCTCATTAAAAAATTCACCACTTTTTGGACCTACAACACGCATGTATTTACCTGAATCAGGACCAGTCACAATACGAAAAGTTAAAATAGCTGTTTCCTTTGAATTATTAAATTTTTGAGTCTTTTTTGCAACAGCTGATTCAAATTCTTTAGCCATACCATCTTTAGCTTCCCATCTATTTATTTGCCAATACTCAGCATTAGGATTGTTTTGTGCAAAAACAAAAAATGGGGATATTAATAGTAATAAAATTAGTTTTTTCATAGTTTAATTATTTAGTTAAGCCTAACAATATAAACTATTATTTAGAATTGTTCAAAATAAGAACAATTAATATTCTGTTATTTTTTTGTTAATAAATTAATTTTTATATCCAAACTTCTTTAATTCGTTGGGGTTAGATCTCCAATTTTTACTCACTTTTACGTGCAGTTCTATAAATACTTTTTTTCCAAAAAATTTCTCAAGATCAATTCTTGCCTTGGTGCCAATCTTTTTTAATGCGACACCTTTATGTCCAATTATGATACCTTTTTGTGACTCTCTTTCAACTAAAATTATAGATCTAATTTTTATTATTGACTCTTCATCTTTAAATTCTTCAGTTACAACCTCAACGGAGTATGGAATTTCTTTGTTATAGTATAGAAGAATTTTTTCTCTTAACTTCTCATTCACAAAAAATCTTTCAGGCTTATCTGTGAGCTGATCTTTAGGAAAGTATGCAGGTGATTCTGGAATCAATTCAATTATTCTATTGATGACTTTTTCGGTATTGAAGTTATTTAACGCTGAAATAGGATATATATCCGCATTAGGGTATTTATTTGACCAAATATTAATTTCATTTTCTATATCTCCCTGATTAGATAGATCAATCTTATTTAATAATATAATAGTAGGGATTTTAGCACTTTGAATTTTATTATGAACCTCAGAATCTTTAATAGATTTCTCTCCTATTTCAACCATATACAGTATTACATCAGCATCTTCTAATGCAGATTTGACAAAATCCATCATTGAGTCTTGTAACTCGTAAGAAGGTTTAATGATTCCTGGTGTATCAGAAAAAATCAATTGAAAGTTTTCTCCATTGACAATTCCAAGAATTCGATGTCTTGTGGTTTGAGCTTTTGAAGTAATAATTGATAATTTTTCCCCGATCAAATTATTCATTAGGGTTGACTTTCCAACATTAGGGTTTCCTATAATATTTATAAATCCTGATTTGTGCACAAATCAAAGGTAATGTATTAATTGAATAGGAACCAAAAGATAAAGGGCTCCAAATTGGAACCCTTTAAAAAAACAAACTAAAAACAAACTCCCAATTACGAGAGTTATACTCACAAGGTTAGTTTAATCCACTTATCTGTTTCTTTTTCCTGGATATGCTCTGATGCCGTGTTCAGCTATATCCAATCCCTCTATTTCTTCCTCTTTAGTTACTCTTAAGCCAATTGATTTCTTCATTATAGAAAAGAATATGAAAGCAAGAGCTGCAGCCCATAAAGTATATGCTAAAGCACCTATTAACTGACTTATGAGCTGATCGGTTCCTCCACCATTAAAAAGACCTATTCCACCCTCTGAATCAATACCCCAAAGACCTATAACTAAAGTACCCCAAATTCCAACAACTCCGTGTACAGATGAGGCACCAATTGCATCATCAACTTTTAATTTTTTTTCAATAAACTCAATTGCAAACACAACAATAACTCCACCGATCAAACCAGCAAAAAAAGTACCATAAGGATCCATATTTGCTGCACCTGCAGTTATACTTACAAGTCCAGCTAATGCCCCATTAAGAGTTTGAACAATATCTGGCTTACCGTACCAAAACCATGTTGTAAATAATGCTCCAACTGCACCAGCTGCAGCCGAAAGATTGGTAAATAAGACAATAGTTGTAGCAGTAACTGTATCATCTCCTCCCCAAGCTAACTGAGATCCACCGTTAAAACCAAACCATCCAAACCATAAGGCCATTACTCCTAGAGTTGCTAAGGTTTTATTATGTCCAGGAATTGCCTCAACTTTTCCTTTAACATATTTCCCAAGGCGTGGGCCTACCATATATGCTCCGACTAATGCAGCCCAACCACCAACAGCATGTACTACTGATGAACCTGCAAGATCTATAAACTCTGCAGGCATAAAGCTAGCAGCATTAAGCCATCCATCAGAATTCCACTCCCAACCGCCAGCAATCGGATATATAAAGCCAGTGATAATTACTGCAAATATGGCAAATACAGAATATTTAGTTCGACCAGCAACTGCACCTGAAACTATGGTCGCACAGGTAGCAGCAAACATTGTTTGGAAGAATAAATCGTGTGGGGCAGTTTCAGTAAATAATCCAGACCATCTGAAAAAACCGTTAGTTGTTTCTCCATACATTAATGAGTAACCAATAAACCAATAGACAATTGTACCAACTGAGATAGCCATTAAGTTCTTCATCGCAATGTTTACAGCGTTCTTGGCTTGTGTGAAACCTGCTTCGACAAGCGTAAAGCCAGCATGCATAAAAAAGACAAGAAAACCGGCTATAGTAATCCACATAATAGTTAAATCTGATTCTA